>JAAZCL010000438.1 GCA_012513315.1 Bacteroidales bacterium
AGAGATAAAAAATATCCATTCACAAGATTACGCGACAAAGAGGTAAACACTCTTGTATTCCCTAACCTAAGCTCTGCCAACACATCATACAAGCTCCTAAGAGAGATTGGAATGGATGATATAATTGGTCCCATTCAGATGGGTTTAAACAAACCTGTGCATATTTTAGATGTTGATACTTCTACAAGAGATATAGTAAATATGGTAGCACTTGCTGTAATTGATGCAATTGTTGAAGAAAACATAAAAGACAATAAGCTTTCGAGAATTGTATAGATTCTTTAACTAAATTAATTTATAAGTTGAAGTCGGCAACTATTATAATTATATTTTTTATCTTCATGTTTTAAAAATAAATAGCATATAAAACATTACAAATACAAAGGAAATGGCAAATAGTAAAAAGTTTATCCTACCGGAGTCCGAAATTCCAACGCAATGGTATAACATTATGGCTGAAATGGAAACAAAACCACAGCCAATGATAAATCCCGAAACGAGAGAACCGCTGAAAGCAGAAGATCTGTTTCCACTGTTCTCCGAAGAGTTGTCGCGACAGGAAGTAAACCATACTGACACTTGGATAGATATTCCGGAAGAGGTGAGAGATAAATATAAGATCTACCGCCCTACTCCATTGGTGCGTGCCACCGAATTAGAGAGAGCTTTAGATACACCCGCTCATATTTATTTTAAGAATGAAAGCGTTAGCCCCGTTGGTTCACACAAACTAAACTCGGCACTTCCGCAGGCATATTACAACAAAAAAGAGGGAATAACTAATATCACCACAGAAACAGGTGCTGGACAATGGGGTACGGCGCTTTCGTTTGCTGCTAGGGCATTTGAACTTGAACTTGCTGTTTACATGGTGAAGATAAGCTATGAGCAAAAGCCTTATAGAAGATCGTTAATGCAAACGTGGGGAGCACAGGTAATTCCTTCACCCAGTATGTCTACTAAAGCCGGACGAAAGATACTAACAGACCACCCAACATATCAGGGTAGTCTTGGAACAGCTATTTCTGAGGCTATTGAGTTGGCTATGCAAACTCCAAATTGCAAATACACTTTAGGTAGTGTTTTAAATCATGTATCTCTTCACCAATCGATTATTGGTTTGGAAGCAGAAAAGCAAATGGAGATGGCAGATGAATATCCCGATGTGGTGATTGGTTGCTTTGGTGGTGGATCTAACTTCTCGGGTATAACATTTCCATTTCTTCGTCACAGCATGAAAGGCGAAAGAAACACTAGGTTTATTGCCGCAGAACCTGCATCTTGTCCTAAACTGACTAAAGGTAAGTTTAAATACGATTTTGGAGATGAGACCGGTTATACGCCTTTAATTCCGATGTTTACGTTGGGTCATAAATTCTCACCTGCCAATATTCATGCAGGAGGTTTGCGTTATCATGGTGCGGGAAGCATTGTGAGCCAACTCCTTAAAGATGGATTTATTGAAGCAGAAGCGTTTAAGCAACTCGATACTTTTGAAGCTGGTGTGCTATTTGCACGTACAGAGGGAATTGTGCCTGCACCCGAATCTAATCATGCAATTGCTGCAGCTATCAAGGAAGCATTGAAAGCAAAAGAAGAGGGCAAGAAAAAAGTTATACTATTTAATTTATCTGGACATGGTTTGGTGGATATGAGCGCATATGACCAATTTTTAGCTGGTGATCTCACTAATCACGAGTTATCAGATAGTGAGATAAGTAAGTTTCAAGGAGAGTAGGTTTTGCTGCGAAAGCACCATTTATGGTCAAATTATAACATATATAATTTGGATATATAATATTATCCTGTTATCTTTGAAGTATAAAATGATAGAGTTACTGCCGCATTGGTCGATTGGGAAACTCATCAATTACATTTTCGAACCGAGTAAAGTTCTTTTTTTCGATGGCGGGCCGCATCCTTCGGGATTCCGATTTATCGGAACAGCGGATTACAAAGAAATCAAGGCACTCAAATCCTGTCAAAAGGAGTTTCGATTATTCCACCGATGCGGCTTCTTATAAAAAGCAGATTTGCAACAGATTACATCTGTTTGCAGTCTGCTTTTCCTTTTATAATACTAAATAAATATGAGCCTTTTAAAACAATATTGGGAATTATTTTTGGTATTCTTTAAAATTGGGGCCTTCACTTTTGGTGGAGGGTATGCCATGATACCTCTTATACGTAATGAGGTAGTTAACAAGAAGCTATGGCTAGACGATGATGAGTTTATGGATATGCTGGCACTGGCACAATCTGCTCCAGGCCCTATCTCATTAAACACTGCCATATTTGTGGGTAACAAGCGATTAGGCTTTAGAGGGAGCCTATTCTGCAGTGCAGGAATAATATTGCCATCGTTTATAGTTATACTTATTATAGCTGCTTTATTTACCCAGTTTAAAGAAAACCCTGTTATAGAATCAATTTTTAAAGGCATAAGACCAGCTGTAGTTGCACTTATTGCCGCTCCTCTACTTGGATTAAGTAAATCTGCGGGGGTGAGCTTAAAAAATATCTGGATACCCATAGTAGTAGCGCTTGCAGTGTGGCTACTTAAAATTTCGCCTGTTTATATTATTTTGGTTGCTATTTTATTGGGTATCTTATATTATCTATTTATTAAATTAAAAATGAAACGATAAATGGAGTTATTTGAATTATATGCTTCACTTTTTCTAACATTCTTAAAAATAGGTCTGTTTGGCTTTGGAGGTGGTTACGCTATGTTACCCCTTATTCAGAGAGAGGTGGTGGATATACATGGTTGGATTTCGGTGAGTGATTTCACCGATATAGTTGCTATTTCGCAGACTACACCTGGACCAATTGCCTTTAACTCTGCCACATATATAGGTTACACATCAGTTACAGGTATGGGGTTTTCCACCTTTCAAGGGGTACTTGGCTCGGCAATATGCACAATAGGAGTGAGTATTCCTTCACTTATAATAATGACAATTATATGTGCTTTCTTTTTTAAACTTAATAACAACCCATGGATGCGATCGTCGTTATCGGTATTAAAACCTGCAATAATTGGATTAATTGCTGCTGCGGCTTTAATGCTAATGAATGATTATAATTTTATTGATTATAAAAGCTGGATTATTTTTGGTGTAGTTATGGTAGCTTCAATTAGAAAGATGGACCCCATTTTACTTATTGTTCTTTCGGGTGTGGCGGGACTGCTACTTTATCCTCCTATCTGATTAAAACCTAAGTTCTTACTAATCTCCAGATAGTTATTATAATACTTTGTGGTAAGCTAATCGCTCTGCCCCATCAAGAAGATAAATGATACCGCAATATTTAAAGTGCAATTTTGCAAGTATATTCTGCATAACCTTATTATCACGATGAGTATCTACACGAATATTAGATATTTGATTGAACGTCCATTTGAAGCAAGCCTCACCAACCCCTTTCTCTATACCTGATGAGGCAATACGGTGAATTGTGCCATACTCATCTGTATTGAGCCACTCACCATTATATATTTTTGTGTACGTTGGATCTTTGCCAATTATAAAACTAAAAACGCCTACTGTCTTACCACTGTTATTCTCTACAACAAAGCTGTGACCGGCATCAATATCATCCTCAATGAGTTTTTGTGACGGATATCCGTTGACCCACTGGTTAATGTTACCAGCGCGATGCATGAACTCCCGCGCGGTTTCATATATCTCCATAACAAGTGGGAGATCAGAATATGTGGTTAATCGGATATTTGTTGTCACATTATTTAGTTTTCTTAGCCGCAGTGGAGTTCTTTGCTTTAGTGGTAGTCGATTTCTTAGCAGCAGCTGCTCCTGTCTTCTTAGCGGCAGGTGTGCCTGTTTTCTTAGTAGCAGTTGTCTTTTTAGCTGTTGAAGCTTTTTTGGTTGTTGTTGTCTTCTTGCCCTTCCCTTTTTTATCCTTACCACCCTCGGCAATAATCTTCTTACAATCATCAATTGTAAGCTCCTTAGGATCGGTACCTTTAGGAATTTTGTAATTGTTTTTTTCGAATTTTATATAGGGACCAAATCTGCCATTGAGCACCTGAAGCTCGGGCTCCTCTTCAAAGACTTGTATAATTTTCTCAGCGTCTTTCTTCTCCTTGTCTTCAATAAGTATAATAGCTTCATCTAATTGTATTTCAAGAGGATCTACTTCTTTTGGAAGAGATACAAATTTGCTATTGTGGCGTATATATGGACCAAAACGTCCTATACCTATAACAACATCTTTTTCTCTGAACTGACCAATATTTCGGGGTAATTCAAACAGTTTAAGGGCCTCTTCGAGAGTTATAGTTTCAATTGATTGTGATTTTTGCAGAGAAGCAAAAACGGGTTTTTCTTCCTCATCGGGAGTGCCAATTTGTGCCATGGCACCATAACGACCAATTTTAACTGAAATTTGTCTTCCAGATTTAGGATCAACTCCCAAAACTCTTTCGCCCGCCTTATGCTCCATTCGCATATTGGCAGTTTCTTCTACAATTGGATGAAAAACCTTATAGAAATCGGCAATTAACTCATTCCATTTAACCTTTCCTTCTGCAATCTTATCGAAGTCCTCTTCTACCTTTGCGGTAAAATTATAATTGATAACTGTTGGGAAAAATTCTACAAGGAAATCGTTAACCACAATACCAATATCAGTGGGTATAAGTCTGTTTTTATCGGCTCCGGTAATCTCTTTTTTATCAGAGTCTTTTATAGCGTCCTTTTTAAGTTTTAAGACATTGTAAATTCTCTCTACGCCCTCAATACTGTTCTTCTCTACATAACCTCTATTAATTATTGTAGAGATGGTGGGGGCGTAGGTGGATGGGCGACCGATACCAAGCTCTTCCATCTTTCTTACCAGAGCTGCCTCGGTGTAACGTGCTGGGCGCTGTGTGAAGCGCTGTGTGGCTGTTGTCTCGAGCATTTCGAGCATTTCACCCTCATTCATAGGAGGTAAAATGCCCTCTTCTTTCTCGCCTTGCTCATCATCGGTACCTTCGAGATATACTCTAAGGAAACCATCGAATTTAATAACCTCACCTGTGGCAACAAACTTGCCCTCAGAACCAGAGATTGAGATATTTGCAGTTGTACGCTCTAATTCTGCATCTGCCATTTGAGATGCAATAGTTCTTTTCCAAATTAAGTCGTAAAGCCTCTTCTCTTGAGCAGTACCCTGTACTTCATGCTCGTTTATGAATGTAGGACGAATAGCCTCGTGAGCCTCTTGTGCACCTTTAGACTTTGTTTTGTATTGTCTTACTTTATGATATTTCTCGCCATATTGATCTAGAATCTCAGTTTTTGCAGTACCAATTGCAAGACCCGATAGATTGACAGAGTCTGTACGCATGTAAGTTATCTTACCCGACTCATACAATCTTTGAGCAACCATCATTGTTTGCCCTACCGAGAAGCCTAGCTTGCGCGATGCTTCTTGCTGTAATGTAGATGTTGTAAAAGGAGCAGCAGGTGATTTCTTGCCAGGGCGAGTAGTTACATCTTCAATTTTGAAAACCGACGATTTCAAACTCTCGAGAAGCGCAAGGGCCTCTTCTTTTGTTTTTAGTCGCTTATTATATTCTGCCTTAATCTCATATGTTTGCCCGTCCTCAACCTTTGTGAAAACAGCAATTATACGATAAGCTGATTCGGCAGTAAAGTTCTGAATGTCGCGTTCGCGCTCAACTATAAGGCGAACTGCAACCGACTGCACACGACCAGCCGAAAGGGCAGGTTTAATTTTTCTCCATAACACTGGTGATAGCTCAAAGCCAACAATACGGTCGAGTATCCTTCTCGCTTGCTGAGCATCTACAAGGTTTTGGTCTATCTTTCTTGGGTTTTTAATTGCATCTTGAATGGCATTCTTAGTAATCTCATGAAAAACAATTCTTTTTGTGTTCCCCTCTTTTAGATCTAATGCTTCAAACAAGTGCCAGGCAATTGCTTCTCCTTCGAGGTCCTCATCCGAAGCAATCCAAACTATATCGGCTTTATTTGAAGCAGCTTTAAGTTCAGATACAACCTTCTTTTTATCGGTTGGCACTTCATATATTGGTTCGAAATTATTTTCAACATCTATGCTAAAATCCTTTTTCTTAAGATCGCGTATATGCCCGTAACTAGACATTACTTGAAAATCTTTTCCAAGAAACTTTTCTATTGTTTTAGCTTTAGCGGGGGACTCAACGATTACCAGGTTTTTTTCCATCAAGACAATTTTACTACTTTAAATATATGGGATAGGTTACCCATTTTGGGTGCAAAAGTAGTGATTTTGTGGAAGGAACTACAATTTTTTCATAAATTCCTTGATTATTAAGTTATTTTTATAGGATAACAGATTGTTTTATTCTTCTAATTCAACTCCATATATTGAGGTTAGCATATCGGTAAGTTGAGGTGTAAGGGAGCGACGTACTACAAGCTCCATTCTACAAGATTCTCTAAAATCTTGAGTCCACTTTACCGATTCAAACTGTTTGAGCACACGCATTACATCGTTTAGCAGCACATACTCGAAATGAATTTTAATGGTGTCATCTATAGTTTTTTCTATGACTTCTGTGTTTTCAATTGCAAGTGCTGCAGCCTCCTTATAAGCTCTTATTAATCCACCAGTACCTAATAAAGTGCCACCAAAATAACGAATAACAATAATTAATACATTTGTTAGTTCAAACGAGTTGATTTGACCTAATATGGGTTTTCCGGCTGTGCCCGATGGCTCGCCATCGTCATTAATCCTAAATTCCTCCCTTTCGTGACCTAGCATATAGGCCCAGCAAACGTGTCGTGCATCGTAATACTTCTTTTTAAATTCATCTAGGATCTTTTTAGTATCCTCTACACTTCTAATGGGAAAAATAAAAGATAGGAACTTACTCTTTTTCTCATTAATGTACCCTTCGCCAGGTTTTGTTATGGTTTTATATATGTCTTCCAAATTCACTTAATTATATCTCTTTCAAAATTACAATATTACATAGTGATATACAAACAAAACAGCGACACTTTAGATTTAAAGCATCGCTGTTTTTTGGTAATTTATTTACTATAACTAAACTATCTTCTCTATGCCAATAACAAAATAGTTCTCTAAAGTTAGATGAAATAGTTCTTTAAATATCAGCACTTAGAAGCTCCGCAATTGCGACATTTTAAACAACCTTCCTCGTAAACAAGAGTTTCGTGACCGCAAACCGGACACTTTTGCCCCTTAGCCT
>JAAZCL010000056.1 GCA_012513315.1 Bacteroidales bacterium
ACTGTATTGAGACTGATATTTAGCATATCTGCAATTTCTTTATTGATATATCCCTTAACAATTATCTTAAGAATCTCTGTTTCTCTGTTAGTTAAGTGAATATTGTCGTTGTCATGCTTATGTGGATGATCATTTATGATTGAGTGCTGCAACTGCTTAATATCTGATGAGTTTAGCTGGTTGAGCTTGGGACTAAGCACTCTGTTTCGCAACCTGTTATGTGCGGCAAGATCTTTCTGAAATGAATGGACAGAAAATATTACTGCATAGCAAAGATTTTGGTTAAAGTCTGAAGAAAGATGCTTTATAAGTATGTTTTTTAAATCATGAAGAAGCTCATCTGGGAAATCGTCTTCGAAATTCATTATATTGTTGAGCTTATCAGACATTCTATCTTTAAATTTGAGAAAGAGAAGATTAAGCATGTTCAGCTCTTCATTTTGTGAACCATTCTTTGGTTTCTTTGCTGTTGTTGTATTTGAGCCTTTATCAGAACCACTTATTGCTATAAATGCATTTAAATGCTTTTCGATATTAGGCATCAAGTCATAAATGTAGTTTTCAACTGTATTATGAAAATAGTCTACTATCTCTTCAGTATCAATGTCGCTTATATCAACGGGATAGAAATTTTCGTCGATATAAACATTCAGAACAGCAAGTACAAGGGCTGGATTGAGGTTGTATGATGTGCATAGCGATTCGATAGAATTTTCTCCAACACCTAATTTAATACCAAAGCGATTTAGTACGGGTATTAACTCATTATACTCGCTGAGCACATTGGCCATTACTGTATTTCTGTTCAATAAGTGCACTTATAGGTTTGTTTATTAAATTGGTAGATAGATCTTTAATAATTGACAGAGAACTCTCTGTTTAGTTTGCAGAAAACTCTCTGTTTAACTTGCGCTCTCTAATCATATGTTTGATTGTAACTATGGGATGGATAAACAACAAGCGGGGTCCGCTATACCGCATAACTGTTTTTATCTTTTCTCTCATATCTTTTTTATAGCAATGTATTGTACACGATCCGCAGGTTGGTTTTCCCTCACCAAACGGACATCGCTCTAATCTTTGAAGTGCATATGTATTTAAATCTTCGCACACGGTGCACAACTGATTACCCGACTTATGTTTTGAGCGACAATATATAGTGATCATCTTTGTGACGACGTCTTTTTCTTTTTCATTCATCTCTCCTCCTGAGATTTTAATTCAGCAATATAGAAATTGAACCCAAAATTAGCTATTTTCTTGTTTCTAACCAAAGTATAATGATAATCTGCTGTTCAGAATATCAATAATTCACTTTAAAGCTAGTCAATATTTACTACCTTTTTATTTTCGTCAATAGAAAATCACCTTCTTCGTTCTCTTCAATTACGTATCCCTTGTGTAGCTCAATTACCCATCCATCGCCTTTTATTATCTTTTCTGTAATTTCTGTGGGAACCGAAACTATTATCCAGCGCCAATCAGTTCGTAGCAAAGCTCCACCATCTGTTACTGTTAGCATACCCCAATTATCGGTCAGAACTATGGTGGGATAAACTGTTCCTTCGTCTTCGTCGAGTGGTATAAGGCTACTGGGATTGAATGACATATTCATATTTTCGAGCCTTATTTCGAGATGGGGCTCATATAAGAACCTTGTTCTGTATTCATCTAGCGTGAGGCTGTGTGTTGATAGTCGTGCCAACTCTTCATCGGTAATTCTTTTTACATCATATTCATCTGCAACCTGACGAACATATGTTTGCAAAAGTATACGGGTATCGAGTTCAAAAGCCTCGGAGAAAAAATCAGTCAAATCGGTTTCGTTATCAATTTTCTTATTCCAGTAGTAATCTTTTTGATGCAAGAAGAAGCCATAAACGGGGATAGTTTCGTACGCGAATGATCGTACAAAGCTTGGCGACTCTTCAAACTTCTGAATTCTTTTTATAAGATACTCGCGCCACTGCCATTTATCGCGACCGCTCATTATTTGTCCGGTATACGTTGCAATGCCTTCAAGCATTTCGAGGCTGTTTTCGGTAACCTGGGATCCGCGATAAAGTATGTGACGGTATTTTCTGAAGATGAGAGCATTTCGTAAGTGCTCTTCTGATTTATTTAACCTGGTGGCTTTGAGTGCTGCCTCAAGTGCGGCCAGTTCTAGTCGAAGGTAAAATCTGCCGTCCTTTTGATCTAAATGATTGTTTTCTTCTCTTCTTATTTTAAAGCTAAGCGAAGGTTGTGCTCTATGAAACAATTCGTGGGTGGTTAAATCGAGTTTATCTAAGATATTCGAAGGCAAAGGAAGCATTAGCATAGCCCAATGTGTGCCGTTCCATGTTATATCGGTATTAGAAACAGGAACAGATTTTGGCAGCTTTCCTACATATATTTTGTTTTGAAGCTTTAGTTCACCCTCTTCATCTTGCTGATTGGCGAAGGCTTCACGAGTTACAGGATCTACCAATAATATTGGTGCATATATATCTTTATCCCATAGTAATATATGCCTTTCGGTTTTTACTTTAACTTGCTCAAAGAAATCATAAATATCTGTAGTAGAATAATTTGATGTTTGAGCAATGGTTACTACCGAAAGTAAGCTTAATGTCCATATGACTATGAGTTGTTTCATACACACTACATAGTTAGTAATTTAAACAGTTTTATGATTGCCGCATAACTCTTTCTGAAAGTTTTGTGACCCATCTACGAGGCATAAACCGAATTGCAAAAGGCGCCAATTTGTTAATAGAGCCATGTATTACGGTGGACTTACCCTTCATCATTGATTTATACCCGAGCACCGCTACATCTTTGGCAGTGGCAATTTTTACATTCTTCATAACATCCGATGCGTTCATCTTAGACTCAGCACCAAAACTGGTATGCGTTGGTCCGGGGCAAAGTGTTGTTATGGTGATGTTATCATTTTTGAGTTCTTGACCCAGCGCTTCCGACAGGTTAAGCACGAATGCTTTAGTAGCAAAATAAACCGCCATCATTGGTCCCGGTTGAAATGCAGCAGTGGATGCAATATTTAGAATTCGTCCTGGTTTCCATCCCTTCCAGTGTGTAATGAACAGATGCGATAAATGTGTGAGGGTGGTAACGTTAAGTGAAATCATTTTCTCATACCTCTCCCACGCAGTATCGGCAAATGTGCCATAATCTCCAAAGCCTGCATTATTTACCAGGTAATCAATTTCGATTTGATTTGCTTTTATTTCACTAAACAGCTCTTGGGCTGAGCTTGGCGAGCAAAGGTCTTTTACAACAACCAAAACAGATATTGAGTAATTTGTTTCGAGTTGTATTTTAAATTCAGAGAGAATTTCACTGCTTCTTGCCACTAAAACTAAATTGATATTGTTTTGAGCCAAAATTAGTGCTAACTCTTTTCCAATTCCTTTAGAGGCACCAGTTATTAAAGCTGTTTTATTCATAGTTAAATATTTAAACTTTTGTTATCTATTTCGGTATGATATAGCGAGAAATAGTCTAACTTCAGTGAACTATTTCGTTAAGCTAAATGAGCAGATACAAACTTGTTTGTATATGACATAGTGAGAAATAGTCTAACTTCAGTGAACAAATTTAGTTTAAATTTAAACTCTATGTTCGTTTTCTCGATTTATCTATTCTAAGAAAGATAAAAAGCAATATTGTAAAGCCCCAAAGTGAAGATCCGCCGTAACTAAAGAATGGCAGTGGGATGCCGATTACGGGCATTATGCCTATAACCATGCCAATATTAACAAGCAAATGGAAGAAGAAAACACTTACAACACCATATCCATACACTCTGCCAAACGAAGTGGTTTGCCGCTCTGCCAGCTTTAGTAATCTGAGGGTGAAGTATGTAAACAGGATAAGTACAATTGCAGACCCTATGAAACCATGCTCTTCGCCAATTGTGCAGAAAATAAAATCAGTATCCTGCTCGGGCACATATTTAAGTTTGGTTTGGGTGCCATTTAGATATCCTTTTCCGCTTAATCCACCTGAACCAATTGCAATTTTAGATTGGCCCACATGGTACCCAGCGCCGCTTAAATCTTGTTCCATGCCCAGGGTTACCTTTATTCTCATTTGTTGGTGAGGCTGAAGGACATCGTTAAATACATATTCTGCAGATTCCAGAAATGCGAAAGAGCCAATCAGAAATAATAAGATATATAGATAGGTGGTTACTCTGTATCTGAAGAAAAGAAAAATTAAATATAATGCAGTAACTGCGAGGGCGATAAGAGCTACCAAGCCCCAGTTTACCTGAACATTAAACAAAGAAATTATATATGCTACAAGAGCTATAACAGCTGAAAATAGGATGATATAAAAACTACTCTTTTTACGTTTGAGGTAGCTCCATACAAGGCCTGAAGAAAAAATTATGATTAGTGCAGTAGATATAATCTCTCCGCTTGATAGTGAACCAATTTGAGTGTCTGAGAACTTTATACCAAGAATAAAGTATGCAATTGCAGCTATACCCATAAATAATACCCCACCGGGCAAGCCCTCTCTATATAGCACTAATATAAAGCTTAGATAAACAAGTGCTGTGCCTGTTTCGCTCTGGAAAATAACGAGTATTACTGGCAAGAGAATTATTGCCATTACAAGTAGCAAATTCTTTCTCTCCATCAGTTTAAAATCGTATACATAAAACACTTTAGCTAATGAAAGAGCGATTATAAACTTCATAAACTCGGCAGGTTGAAGTCGCACCGGCCCCAATATCAACCAAGATCTGGATCCATTTATTTCTTTTGCAAAAATGAGAGTGATAATAAGAAGTACAATTCCTATTAAATAAAACAGGAAGGCATATGTTTCGTAAAACCTCACTTCAATTTTAATTAGTGCAAATGCAAGTATCAGCGAGGTGCCAATCCATATCAACTGCGAACCGGCTCGAGTTGAGAGGTCGAACATTCCTGTTGCATTCTCGAGGTCGTAGCTTGCAGCATATATATTAAACCATCCGATTAATACAAATACAAGATAAAGGATTAGCGCTGGTCTATCAACTCTACCCTTTTCTATTAATTCGTTATTTGCATTACTAATCATATAGGTTGTCTTATATATAAAATTTATAAACTACCTGTTGGTATATTTCTTGTATATAGGTAAGGAAGTATTTCGCGAGTCATAATTGTTTGCTCAAGCCATTTATCGCTTTCGGGAATTTCACCTCTAAAGTATTTCTGAAGCATTAATCTGGCAATTGGAACGGCATTTGTTGCTCCAAAACGTCCATTTTCCACAATTACAGCTATTGCTACTTGGGGGTTATTTTTAGGTGCAAATCCCATGAATAAAGAGTGGTCATCGCCATGAGGGTTTTCTGAGGTACCCGTTTTTCCGCAAACTTCTACGAGTGGTTCTAAATTTATTCCTCTACATGTACCCATAGTAACTGCATCGGCCATACCTTTAACAGTTAGTTCAAAATGTTCTCGATTTATGCCTGTTTCGTGTTTTTCTGTTAGCTCAGGATCTAAACTACCATTTTTAATATTGCTTACTACATGAGGTGTATAATAGAAGCCTCTGTTAGCAATGGTTGCTCCCATATTTGCAATTTGAAGAGGTGTTGTTAATATTTCTCCTTGCCCTATTGAAATAGAAATGATGTTATGAGCATGCCATCTTTCTGTATTAAATACGGTAGAATAAAATTTACTATTGGGTATAAAACCTCTTTTTTCTGATGGAAGATCAACCCCTAGCTTATATCCAAATCCCATATTTACCATATGATCTCGCCAAACATCAAAAGCCTCTCTTGTGTTTGCATATTTTGTACGATTGTTTAACATATAATTTAAACCGTAACTAAAGAAAGAGTTGCAGGATGTAGTTAGTGCATACTGAATTGAGAGTGGTGAGTAATGTCCATGACATCTTGGTCTACCACCTAGGGGAGGATAACCACCATAACATGGAAACATCGTTTCTGAACTTATGATTTCTTCTTCGAGAAAAACCAAACCTTGAGCTGCTTTGAAAGTAGATCCGGGAGGGTATGTACCGGCAATAGATCTGTTAATTAATGGCTTGTAAGGATTACTCTCTAGAGTTTGATAGTTTCTTCCAAAATCTTTACCAGTAAGCAGAGCCGGATCATATGAGGGGGCAGAAATCATAGCTAGTATTTCACCTGTTGAAGGTTCTATCATTACTATACTACCTACCTTGTTTTGCATAAGAAGTTCGCCATAGGCTTGCAATTCTATATCTATACCCAGTGTCAAATCTTTGCCAGAAGATGGTCCTCTGTCCTGATTCCCATCATCATAACGCCCCTGCACTCTGCCATGCGCGTCACGCAAGAGTATCTCTACGCCTTTCTCCCCTCTTAGGTCTTCTTCGTGCGATAATTCAATTCCTGATTTCCCAACATAATCTCCTCTCACATAATAAGGATCGGCAGCCATTTTATTCTTATCAACTTCTGCTACGTAGCCCAATATGAGACCCATGTTTGGATAATTATATTGTCGTTCAGTTCTACTTTGGATATATATTCCAGGGAATTTATAAAGCTTTTCTTGCAAAAGTCCATACTCTTCTACATCTAGTTGAGTCATAAAAAGCTGCGGTGTATATGAAGAGTAGCCTGGATTTCTTCTTCTGTCTTTCATCTCACCATCGAGAATGTGAAATCTATCTACATCGATATTGAGTGTTTTACAGAAGTCTAAAGTATCAAATTTTGTCATCTCTCTAACAACCATCATAACATCATAAGTGGGTCTGTTATAAACAAGGAGCTCTCCATTTCTGTCGTAAATGGCACCTCGAGCCGGATAAAGGGTTCTCCTTAGGAAAGCATTACTATCGGCATAGTCTCTGTACTGCGGACTTAGTATCTGCAGATTAAACAATTGCGCGATGTATATAACACCTATTACTACCACTAACGCGGCAATAATATATTGTCTGTTTGCTAATTTCTTAGGATTGTTCACCTGCTCTTTTCCTATAAATTAATACATCTAACGAAATGATAATGAGTATTGAAATTAATGAGGATGCAACTATTCTTTTTATTGTATTAACTGCATTAAACATCGTAAACGACTCAATAAAAAACAGAAGTGTTAAATGTAGTAGTACTACAAAAACAGTTAGTTTCACAAATTGAGAGGTTCCGGTGTTTATACCCGGTATAAACTCATCAAAAATCTCTCTATCGTAAAACAGATTAAGTATTGGCTTTCTAAATGTAGCAACCATAGTAGCGGCTGCTGCGTTCATCCCCGGAGTATTAAGAAAAATATCAATAATTAATCCCAATAAAAAACCAGAGATTATTACATAGAAAGGACTTCTGCCAAATGGCAGTTTTAGTAGAAAATAGATATATAAAACCGGAGTTGCAAAGCCAAATACATTTATCCTGTTAAGCAGTATAGCTTGTAACAATATAAGAAATATAAATAGAAAAAACTCCTGTAAATATCTTACCTTCATACTAAATAAATCGTTGTTTAATGAAAGCCTATCTTTCAGCTGCCTGCTCCAGCTCTTTTTGCTCTTCGTAATACATATCGCTTATAATCAAAACATTTTGAAGAGAATAGAAGTTTGTAGCTAGTTCAACTGTAAAGGTATTAAAATTATCATCCTTTGATTCACCCACGCCTCTTACATAGCCAATAATAAGTTGTTTTGGAAATATACGAGAGAAGCTTGTCACCACTGTATCCCCCTCATTATAACCTTCGTGCTTGGGCAATTCGCTTAATTGAGCGTCTTTTGTATTATTCCCATTCCACGAGAGAGATCCATAATTTTCGGAATTATTGAGTTTCGCACTCAACCTGAACATGGGATTTATAATTGGAATTACTAAAGAGAAGTTGTCTGTGGCAGTAGAAACAACTCCCACTACTCCTCTTTGTGATATAACACCCATATCGGGCTTCACTCCGTCTTTTAGCCCTTTATTAATAGTGATAAAATTATTATTTCCTGAGTAACTTAGGTTTACTACTTCGGCAGGGATAAAATTAAACTGAGGTTGAATAACAGAATCAGTAGCAAATGCATGAAGTTCTGTTGAATCTTCTTTTACTTGTTTGCTAATCTGAGATTTTAATTGATAAATCTGACTTTCTAATAATGCATTTTGCTCTAATAAAAGTTGGTTATTCTTTTTTAAATGTATAAAAGAAATAGCATTATTAGAAACATTGTATACCCACCCCATTACACTATTTGCCGAAGTAAGATAAACACTTCTTTGATAAGAGTTATGTGCAAAAATGAGATAGAAACTGAATGCTATTAGTAATACTGCAAGCATCCAGTGACTATTTCTTATAATGAAGTTGAATAAATTGCGCATTAACGCATTAAAAAGGTAAATTTATTAATATTTCTCAAAGCAACACCTGTTCCTTTTGCTACAATATGCAAAGGATCATCAACCACTCTAAACGGAATACCTATTTTTTCGGTTAATCTCTTATCGAGACCTCTTAACAATGCTCCACCGCCTGTAAGATAAATACCATTGCGCACAATATCGGCATACAATTCGGGTGGTGTGTGCTCAAGTGCACTAAGTACTGCAGAATCAACTTTTGAAACTGATTTTTCGATGCAGTGTGCCACCTCTTGGTATGAAACAGGAACATCCATTGGAAGTGATGTCATACGGTTGGGACCGTGTACAACATAATCTTCGGGTGGATTATCAAGCTCTGTAAGAACTGAGCCAACATTTATCTTGATTTGCTCGGCAGTGCGATCGCCCACTTTGATATTGTGCTGACGACCCATATAGTCTTGTATATCCTCGGTGAAATCATCACCTGCTATTTTTATTGACTTGTTAGAAACAATTCCTCCAAGAGATATAACTGCAATTTCTGTAGTTCCACCACCTATATCAACAATCATATTGCCTTCTGGAGCTTCAACATCAAGCCCGATGCCCAGTGCAGCTGCCATAGGTTCGAATATCATAAATACGTCTCGCCCGCCTGCATGCTCGGCAGAGTCACGCACAGCTCTTATTTCAACTTCTGTACTACCAGAAGGAATGCATATTACAACTCGCAGCGATGGGGAAAACAACCCCCTTTTGTGTTTTGTTGCCATTTTAATCATCTCGCGAATCATCTGCTCCGCAGCATTAAAATCGGCAATAACACCATCCCTTAGCGGTCTTACAGTTCGGATGTTCTCATGAGTTTTACCATGCATCTGTCTCGCTTTTTCGCCAAGAGCAATCATTTTCTCGGTTTTGCGATCAAGAGCAACAATTGAGGGTTCGTCAAGTAGTATTTTACCCGCGCTGTTCACTATTATAGAATTGGCGGTACCAAGGTCCATTGCCAACTCTTGTGTAAATGAGAATAAGCCCATAGTTAAGTTAGTTATCAGTGTTTAAAATGTCTTGTTCCGGTTACGACCATAGACATTTTGTTATTATTACAATAATTTATAGATTCGGCATCTCTTATTGAGCCACCAGGCTGAATAACAGAAGTAATGCCGGCATCGTGCGCTATTTCTACACAATCGGGGAAAGGGAAAAATGCGTCACTTGCCATTACTGCTCCATTCAGATTGAAATTAAATGCACCTGCCTTTTCAATAGCCTGCTTAAGTGCATCCACTCTTGAAGTTTGTCCGGTTCCGCTTGCAATTAGTTGTTTGTTTTTTACTAAAACAATTGCGTTTGATTTAGTATGTTTCACTAACTTATTTGCGAAAAGCAGATCGTCAACTTCAGCTTCGGTAGGAGCAACATCTGTTACAATTTTAATATCTTTTCTGTACTGTATGCTATCATTAGCTTCCTGCACAAGAGTGCCATTTAATACAGATCGGAATTGAAGTTTTTGCTTTGCTTTATTTACCGACTTGAGTATCAAAATTACACGATTTTTCTTTTGAAACAATATTTCCAAAGCTTCTTTATCATAGCTTGGGGCAATAATGACCTCAAAGAAAATTTCATTTATAGCTAATGCTGCTTCTTTATCAACATTTTTGTTGGTTATAACAACTCCCCCGAAGGCAGAAACCGGGTCGGCAGCCAACGCTGCATCCCATGCCTCTTTAACCGTTGGACGGCAAGCCATGCCACAAGCATTGTTGTGTTTAAGAATTGCTAAGGCAGTTTCATCAAAATCAGATATCAATGAAACAGCAGCATCAATATCCAGTAAGTTATTGTATGATATTTCTTTGCCATGTAACTGTTCAAAGATTTCATCGAAATTGCCGTAAAAAGAACCATTTTGATGTGGATTTTCTCCATACCTAAGCTGCTTTGGTTTGTTCAAGGATACTCGTAATGCAGAACCTTGGCCATCATCAAAATAATTGAATATAGCTGAGTCGTATCCTGAAGAAATTTTAAAAGCTTCAGACGCAAAATATCGTCTGTCATCAATTGAAGAGGCGCCTTTTTTCTCTTGTAACAGACTTAAAAGTGGTGCGTACTGCTCTTTTGAAGCAACAACAAGCACATCCTTATAGTTTTTTGCAGCTCCCCGTATAAGAGATATTCCGCCAATATCTATTTTCTCAATTATCTCTTGCTCTGTGCCACCTTCGGCAACTGTTTCTTCAAACGGATAAAGATCTACTATTACCAAATCAATTGATGGTATATCATATGATTTCACCTGTTTTTTATCGGATTCGTTTTCTCTCCTATAAAGTATTCCACCAAATATCTTTGGGTGCAGTGTTTTAACTCTCCCTCCTAATATTGAAGGATATCCACTAACATCTTCTACAGTTTCGCATTCATACCCAAGTGAGGTGATAAAATCTTTTGTACCACCTGTAGATATAAATTTTATCTGCAAGTGATTCAATTCATTAAGAATATCTTCTAATCCATCTTTGTGGTAAACAGAAATGAGTGCTGTTTGAATCTTTCGTGACATTATACAACTTTTTTAATCCTATTATTTTTGAAGTCTACAAAGGTATAAAATCTATCGATATGATAAAGATAAATATTTTTTTAGTTTTCGAAAATAAACAAACAGGTTATAAACAGTTAGGGCTTGAAATTTGCGTTAAAATAAATAATCTAACCAGTAAATTATTGAGTGAATAAAAAACGAGGATGAAGTTTAAAACAACACCCTCGTAATATTTAGTTTAGAAGTAGTATTTTTATTTATCTAACTTCCCATCCTAATGCACTAGCTCCTAATACAGCAGCATCACTTTCTTTTAATTCAGAAAACAAAAGCTTTACTTTATTCTGGAAAATTGGAAGCAAGCTTTCTTCCATGCTTTCACGAATAGGATCCATAATTAAATCTCCTGCTTTTGAAAGTCCTCCGAAAAGTATGATAGCTTCGGGGCTAGAGAAAGAAACAAAATCTGCAAATGCTTCACCCAATATTTTACCAGTGAATGCAAAAATCTCTTTCGCTATCTCATCACCTTCCATAGCTGCATCAAATACATCTTTTGATGTGATCTCTTCAGCAGGGGTATTTCTTAGTAGTGATTTAGCATCAGGTCTTTTCTCTAATATTTCTCTTGCTGTACGCGCCATACCTGTAGCAGATGCATATGCCTCTAGACATCCTTTTCTACCACATCCGCAAATACGTCCGTTTTCGCGTCTAATAATAATATGACCTAGTTCGCCAGCAAATCCATCGTTACCATACACTAGTTGACCATTTACTACTATTCCACTTCCCACGCCTGTGCCTAAAGTAATAACAATAAAATCTTTCATGCCACGCGCTGCCCCATAAGTCATTTCGCCAATTGCCGCTGCATTTGCATCGTTAGTTAATGCAACTGGAATTCCTGTACGGTCTTCGAGCAACTGTGCAAATGGGATAACTCCTTTCCATGGTAAATTGGGGGCAAACTCAATACTCCCAGTGAAATAGTTGCCATTTGGCGTTCCTGCTCCTATTCCTTTAATTTGATCTTTTGTAGTAATCTTTTCTATAAGCTCATCTATAAGGCCGGTAAGCTCATCGAGATACTCCTCAACGTCAGTATGTTTGGCTGTTTTAATGCTTCCGTTTACTAAAATCTGACCTCTTTTGTCAACTATACCAACTACCGTATTTGTACCGCCAACATCTACTCCAATTGCATATGGTTTATCCATGATTTGGTTTTTATAAATATTTGTTAATGATTATTATTTGAGTTTCTTTCCGCAAATATATAAATTTTCTATTATGTTGTACCCACTCAATTGCAATTATTTTAAAATTGATTTAATCTCACCTGAAAATTATTACAATATTTTAAAGAGTTATTTTGCTAAGATAAATGAGCAAAAGTGGAGTATGCTTTAAGAAAATTTGTTATATATTTGCACAACATTTTTACAATTGTAGATAAATTATCAAAATACAATTACATATTTCAACAAATAAGAAGCAAACTACAATCAATTTAGTTTTTTTCTACTATCGAAAAAAAGTAAATTTTCATATAACACAATAACAGAATTGAGATTACAATCATGGATGAAATTAAATTTTATTACGGGGAAAATATTCCTCTTGAGCTTCACAAAGTAAGGGTTGTGCAAAAACTACATCTGGTGCCAATTGAAAGAAGACTTGCTGCATTGGAAGAAGGTGGTTATAATACATTTAGACTATCTACTAACGATGTATTTCTTGATATGCTCACAGACAGTGGCACTAATGCCATGAGCGACAATCAACTAGCGGCAATGATGCAGGCAGATGATGCATATGCAGGATCGCAAAGTTTTGCTCGTTTACAAAAAGCTGTAGAAGAAGTGTTGGGTAAAAAGTATTACTTACCTGTACATCAGGGCCGTGCTGCTGAGAACATTTTATCAAATGCATACATAAAAAAAGGTAGTTTAATTCCGATGAACTATCATTTTACTACCACAATGGCTCATATTACACAGTATGGGGGTAAGATTGCAGAATTACTTTATGATGAAGGATATGTAATAGAATCTACACATCCTTTTAAAGGTAATATGAATATTGAGAAGTTGGAAGAGATTATTAAAATACATGGTGCTAAAAATATACCATTTATTAGAATGGAAGCTTCTACCAATTTAATTGGGGGACAACCATTTTCTATTCAAAACCTAAGGGATGTAAGAGCTGTTGCTGATAAATATAACATTCGACTTGTGCTTGATGCCAGCCTACTGGGTGAGAATGCTTATCTTATTCGTTTAAGAGAAGAGGAATTTAAAGAAACTTCTTTGGGTGATATCATTAAGATAATGACTGAATTGTCGGATATAGTATATTTCTCTGCTCGTAAGCTCAGCTCATCTAGAGGTGGAGGTATATGTACAAACGATTTGGATATATACAGGGAGATGGAGGCATTGGTGCCTCTTTTTGAAGGATACTTAACTTATGGTGGTATTTCGGTTAGAGAAATTGAGTCGATGGCAGTGGGATTATATGAGACACTTGATGAAACAATGATCCGTCAAAGTCCCGACTTTATAGCTTATCTAGTAGACTCTTTGGTGAGTCATAATGTACCAATGGTAACACCTGCAGGTGTGCTTGGTGCTCACGTTAATGCAATGAAGGTTTGTGAACATATTCCTCAAAATCAATATCCTGCAGGCGCTCTTGCTGCTGCACTGTTTTTAATATCAGGAATTAGAGGTATGGAAAGAGGTACTGTTTCTAATCAGAGAGATGAGTATGGCAATGAAACTTTAGCCGATATGGAGTTGGTAAGGCTTGCAGTGCCGCGTCGCGTATTTACACTATCGCAGATCAAATATGTTGCCGACCGTATGGCATGGTTGTATGAAAACAGAAAACTAATTGGTGGGTTGCGCTTTGTATACGAACCCCCAGTACTCAGATTCTTTATGGGAGGATTGGAGCCTGTGAGCGACTGGCCACAGAAGCTTATAGCTAAATTTAAAGAGGATTTTGGAGAAAGTTTGTGAATATGAAGTAAGCGAGGTTTCACTAAGTAGTAAGTGAAGTTAGCGTTATAAGGAAGGAGGGATTTAAGTCTCTCCTTTTTTTATTTTTTTAGACATTTTTGCTTAATATGCTAGAAAACAGAAAAAAACATTTTATTATTAAAATTTTACGTTATATCTTTGTACCGATTTTCAGAACAGCACAGCACACTACTCGATGTATAAATGACTACAATTGAGTGAGAATACTTGAAAACTGTTGCTGTTTTAATGTTAAAAAAACCAATATTCAACTAATATACATATTTTAATAACTAATTATTTAAACTTATGAATTATTAATCCATTATAAAAAAAAAGAATGAAAAGAAAAAAATCACAAAACTTAAAAGGATTGCTATTCTCAATTATGTGGGTATTAGCAATTGGGCTATCGGCTCAAAACATTACCGTTAGCGGAATGGTAACCGACGGCTATGATGAAGCAGTTATCGGCGCTACAGTTGTTGTAGTGGGCAATGCATCACATGGTACTGTTACCGATATCGATGGTAACTATACATTAAATAATGTTCCTTCAAATGCAACATTGCAATTTAGTTTCGTAGGAATGACTACACAAACTGCCGCTGTAAATGGAAGAACAACAATTAATATAGTTTTAGATACTGACACAGAATTATTAGATGAAATTGTTGTTACTGCACTCGGTATGAAGAGATCATCAAAAGCACTTGGTTATTCTATGACAGAGCTTAAAGGTGATGATTTAAACACAAATCTAATTAACCCTGTTTCTGCACTGCAAGGTAAAGTAGCTGGTGTGGAGATTGCTGGATCTGATGGTGGACTTTTTGGTTCTACTAAGATACAGATTCGTGGTGCTTCAACACTTGGTAAAAACAATCAACCTATATATGTAGTTGATGGTGTAATTCTTTCTAATGATATTAGAGAAGGTAACCCCGACTGGGATTCGGAGCCTTGGGATTATGGTAATGAATTGAAAAACCTTAACCCCGATGATTTTGAAACCGTATCTGTATTGAAGGGTGCTGCGGCAACGGCTCTTTACGGTTCGAGAGGACTAAATGGTGCTGTGGTAATAACTACTAAGAGTGGAAGTTTAAAACAAGGTTTAGGAATTCAATTCTCACAAACATTTGGTATTGATGCTGTAACTTCGGCACCAAAACTACAGAATGTATTTGGTAATGGTATGTTGGCCGCAAACGTTAGTTATGGTGAAACTGATGAGAATGGCAACTATTATATAAATGACAACTATCGTCAGTATCAGTTAAACAGCGATGGACGTTTTTCATTGCTTCCAAATCGTGGTATGAGTTTCGGCCCTCAGTTTGATGGTAGAGAAGTAGAGTATTATGATGGAACCTACAGACCATATGAGCCTGTTAAGAACAACTTTAAAGATGCTCATTCAACTGGTTTCAACTCAAATACAAACCTTACAGTAAGTGGAGGTAATGACAGAACTACATTTTACAGCTCTATGTCTTACAGACATGCAACAGGTATTTTACCTAATAATGAATTTCAAAGATTATCATTTTTAGGAAAGGCTTCTCATAAACTTTCTGACAGAATTCTTCTTGACGTAAGTATGTCGTTCACAAACTCAATGCCAAAGAATCCAATAAGAAATATTGGTGAAAAATTTGTAGACGGTACATGGGGACGTTCTTATGATCCTAATTACTCTAAAGACAAATATAGAGGTGTAATGGGATTGGCTAGTGGAAGTTATAATGATGAATATGCAAACATGCCAGGTAGTGGTATTTGGTGGAACCTATATGAAAACAGATATGAGCAAAAAGAAACATCTGTTCGTCCTGTAGTGGAACTTGAAATTGATCTTCTAGATTGGTTGAAATTTAGAACAGCAGGTAGTTATAACTACTACTATACTCGTTCTGAAAGAAAAGAAGCTAGTTCAGACATAAGTGTACCATCGGGTTACTATCAGATGGCTTTGGATTCAAGAGAACAAACTAACTTAAATGCTAACTTCCTAGTTGACAAATCATGGAATGATTGGACATTTAATGGATTTTTACGTGGTGAGTATTATGAGAACTTCCATCAGGCACAAAGATTGAATACTGAAGGTGGATTGGTTGTACCTAACCAGTTCTTTATTAATAACTCAAGAAATAACCCTATTTTCTCTGGACAAATTTCAGATACTAAAAAAATGCTTTCAGTAGCATTCCAGGCAGGTTTTGGTTGGAAAGACCAAGTTTTTATGGATGTAACAGGACGTAACGACTGGTCTTCGGCACTTGTTTATAGTAATGCAACCGGAACACATTCTTATTTTTATCCTTCTCTAAATGGTTCTTGGTTAATTTCTCAAACTTTCCGTGACGAATTACCTTCGTGGATATCTTTTGCGAAAGTACGTGCATCATGGGCACAGGTTGGTAACGATACTAACCCATATGCTATTAACTCTGCTTACTCATTAACATCGCATACATTAGGAAATACAAACTATTATGGTTTAACTATTCCTGGGATTATGAATGCATCAGATTTAAGACCTGAGCGTAAGAAAGCATGGGAAGTAGGTTTGGATTGGAGATTCTTCGAAAACCGTTATGGCATTGACTTTACATATTATAAAGAAAATACCTTCGACCAGATTATGCAGATATCAATTCCTTACTTATCTGGTAGAAGCCAGCAGCTTATAAATGCAGGCAATATTCAGAACCAAGGTATAGAGATTGCTGCTAATTTAGTTCCTGTTAGAACAAAAGATTGGGAATGGAGTTTAGGTTTGACATATACTAAAAACGAAAATAAGATCATCTCTCTTCACGAGAACGTAGCCGATTACATACCTTTAAATGGTGATATTGCATACGGTAATTATCGTATAGGTTCGGTAGCTAAAGTTGGTTCTGCTTATGGAACATTAATGACAGATAGTGAAGTTAAAATAGACGAATCATCAGGTTTGCCTGAACTAGTTTGGACAGACGCATCAAGACGCTCTCATTTATTGAGAAATGAAGCTGAAATAAAAGAAATTGGTTCAATGGTTCCCGACTTCTTAGGTTCTATTTCATCTGAGCTGACTTATAAGAATTTCACATTGAATGTTGGTTTAGACATGCGTTTTGGTGGATATGTAGCTTCTTATAACTCACGTTATGGTACTGCTTATGGTTTCACTGAAAGCTCACTTAATGGGGCTCCCGGACACGGTGGTATAACATGGACTTCAGAATTTGATGGCTTAACTTATCACGATGGTATTGTTCCAGAAGGTATTATTCCACAAGGAACAAATATTAGCCAAGCCAATGGTACATCTTATACAGTTGGAAGTGGTGGCGTTTCGCAAATTGGTGAGTCGTATCAAGAATTATTTAATAAAGGTGTAGTAGAGCCAACACACTCTTCGGCATGGACTTATAGAAATAATGCTTGGACAATGGCTGGAAGAAATTATGGAGTTGTTTCGGATGATTGGGTAAAAGAACTTAACTATATAGCATTGCGTAATGTTTCGCTTAGTTACCGAGTTCCAACATCATTTACACAGAAGTTGAAAGTGAATAGTATGAACCTGATATTAACAGGATATAACTTAGGTTATTTATTGAATAGTATGCCAAGTGGTGAAAACCCTGAATCGGTTAGTGGTACAGCTGCTGCTGAATTCCGTGTACGTTCATTCCAGGGTGTAACATCTAGCTATACTTTTACAGTGAATATGACTTTCTAATTAACTATAATACAGAATAAAATGAAAAAATTAAAATACTTGATAATAATCTTAACGGTGATGTCAATATTCTTATACAACACAAGTTGTAAGGATGACTTTGCCAATGTCAATACTGACCAAGCAACCATTACAAGTGGTAACCCTTCTTTTCTATTTGCTCAAGCAATTCTTGAATTTAAACCTCAAGATTATTTATATTGGTTTTATAATGCATCAGAGATTTTTCAATGGGTACAAACCGGGGTTTCTACAGGTGGAGTTACTTCAACTTTAGCTGATGGTGCTCCTGCACAGAACTTTAAATCTATTGATGTATTGAAGTATGCTAATGAACTGAAATATGTACGTAGTCTCATGGATGAAGAAGAAGGTGCTAAGTACGCACAATACTCGGCAGCACTTGATATTTTGACCATATATATGGGTATTTACGACACAGATTTCACGGGTGACATACCTTATACAGAAGCTGCTCAGGGTGCTCATGGTGGCACTTTAACCCCAAAATATGACAGAGTTGAAAGTTTATATAACCTTTGGTTGGGTAATTTAGATGAAGATATTCAGGTACTGACAACTGCTACTAACCAGGTATTTCTTGGTGCGCAGGACATTGTTTACGGAGGCGATACTGATAAGTGGGCTAGATTAGCTAACTCATTAAAACTAAAGATTGCTGCCCGTCTGATTAATAAAGATCGTGCAAAAGCATTGCAAATAGCAACAGCGGTAGTTAACTCACCTGTAGGTGTTATTAGTAACGAATCTCAAGACTTTTTATTTAATAAAGCAACCAGCACTACTGCAGACAATGACTATGTTTATAACTGGAACAATGCTGTTTTACAAACTGTAGGTGGATCAATTACAATGGTTGACTTCCTTATAGATAATCTTGACCCTCGTGTACGTTTCATCTTTCAAAAGAATCATTGGAACTCTAAAGTAGTTCAATTATTCTTTGATGCTGAAAGAGAGGATGATGTTCCTCATTTTATTATGGACAATGTTAATTATGAAATTGACGCCGATGGCATTTATCAGTTTGTAAGCTGGAAAGGTGTAGGAGAACCTTGGGTGCGCTATTATGGACTACCCCTTGAGTTTAATGCCGGACAACAAGCTGGTTTATACGGTGATTGGTTTAACTATACTGTAAGAAGCAGATATAACGAGAATCATATTTATCGTCCTTATTCAATGTTTCAAACAGAAATGCTTTACGGACGTATTGATTTTAGCTATCCTATTATACCAGGTGACCCTGCAATTCGTGATACAGAAGATGTGCCTTGGTGGGGAATGTATATGACTTCTGCTGAAGTAAATCTTTATCTTGCAGAGTTTGCATTACTTGGAGCTAGTCTTCCTGAGAGTGCAGCTGCATACTACAATCGTGCAGTTGAAGCTTCTGTAAAAAATTACGACAGACTAGCAGAAAATAATATGATACCTTATTATGGTACTACTTATGGAGGGTATGATCCACATGAAAAAGCTATCGATTTGAAAGCAGGTGAAATTGAAGCAATGATGGCAAATCCTCAGTACCAACTTAGCGGTAACACTGCTTCTGACTTGGAGAAAGTTTATTTGCAACAAATAGTGCATTTCACTTTACAACCAATTGATCAGTACACAACTGCTCGTCGTTCGGGAGTTCCAGTTATTGGATCAGACTTATTCCCACGTAAAACTTACACTCAGGTGCCAACTTCTGCTATACCTCGCAGAATGGCATTAAATCAACCTTCACCGACTGACTTGATGTATGATTTATTAATACAATCATACCAAGAGCAAGGTTTATCTGTAGGCTCGGGTAAGATACTTAATTCAGAAAGAATTTGGCAGGATGAAGGATCTCCACAATGGGGAGAGGGACCAAACCTGTAATACTAAATAATTAAAATAGAGAAATCAGATATACATAACCGTATTTCTGATTTCTCTTTTATATAAGATTTTAACCAACAACTTTTCTTGAAATTTCCACATTAAAAAGATTGCAAGAACTAAAAAAATAAAGACTATGAGTAAAAAAAAGATATTAACCATAATTGGTATACTATTCACAACACTCATTTATTCTCAACAAGGATTCGTACACGAACAGTCGCAAGGATATGTATGGCCAGAGGAAGAAAATGTATTAGAGAAGCTAGATGAATGGCAAGATCAAAAATTTGGTGTATTGTTCCATTGGGGACTTTACTCTGTTCCAGGCATAGTTGAATCGTGGTCTATCTGTTCTGAAGATGTTGACTGGATTCCAAGAGACAGCACAATGTCTTATGTAGATTATAAGAAATGGTATTGGGGCTTGAGTGAGAAATTTAATCCTATTAATTTCAACCCTGATCAATGGAGTGATGTAATGGAAAAGGCAGGTATGAAATATGCCATATTTACAACTAAGCATCACGATGGATTTAACATGTTTGACACCAAACAAACCAATTTCTCAATTACAAATGGCCCTTTCAAAAATCATCCAAAAGCGGATGTTGCAAAATATGTTTTTGATGCTTTCAGAGAAAAGAATTTTATGGTAGGGGCTTATTTTTCTAAACCCGACTGGCATAGTCAATACTATTGGTGGGATTATTTTGCTACTCCAAATAGAAATGTCAACTACAAAATTGAACGCCATCCCGAGAGATGGGAGAAGTTTAAGGATTTTACATTCAACCAAATTGAAGAGTTGATGAGTAATTATGGTGAAATTGATATCCTGTGGCTCGATGGTGGCTGGGTATCACCTGGCAGACAAGATATTGATATGGACAAAATTGCAACCATGACTCGTCAGCATCAATCTGATATAATGATTGTGGACCGAACTATAAGAGGTAAATATGAAAATTATCAAACTCCAGAGAGGTCCATTCCTGCCGAACAACTACCTTTTCCATGGGAAAGCTGTATTCCGTTAAGTAGTGATTGGGGTTGGATTCCCGACGCTAAATTTAAAACTCCCTCAGAGGTAATAGCATTATTAATTGAAGTTACAGCAAAAGGAGGTAATCTATTATTAGGGGTAGGTCCCACTCCCGATGGTATCATTCAACCCGAAGTAGAAACAATTTTAAGTGAAGTAGGCAGTTGGCTTAAAGATAATGGCAAGGGAATTTACAATACACGTATTACAGAAAACTACAATAGCAACAATGTGTGGTTTACTGCCGATAAGGACAAAAAAACTATTTATGCATTATATATTCCTAATGAAGAGCCTGGTTATCCTTCATATATTGAATGGGAAGGAAATAATCCAATTAAAGGGGGAAAGATTACATTGCAACAAAACGGTAAAAGGGTAAAATGGGAAACTAAAAACAATAAAACCAGAATTACTTTACCAAAAATTAAAAATAATGCTAATTTGCCGATGGTATTCTCATTTACCTCAGAAAAATAAATAACATCGTGAAAAGAAATATATTAAACACATTAATCATATCAATTTGTGTAAGCATAGCATCTACCCAATTATCTATTGCTCAGCAAATTTATAAAGACTCATCGGCATCTATTGAAGATAGAATTCAGGATCTTTTAAACATAATGACAATTGATGAGAAAATTGGTCAGCTATGTTTCCCCATGGGATGGGAAATGTATGACAAGTTGGATAATCAATCTGTAAAGCCTTCTGATATTTTTATTGAAAGAACCAACAATATGCCTCTTGGGGGATTTTGGGCAACACTTCGTGCAGACCCTTGGACTCAAAAGACTTTGATAACAGGACTAACTCCAGAATTGTCTGCAAAGGCTTTAAATGAGTTGCAGAAATATGTAGTTGAAAACACCAGACTTGGCATTCCTCTTCTCTTTGCAGAAGAAACGATGCATGGACATATGGCCATCGGAGCTACAGTTTTTCCAACCGGTCTTAGTCAAGGCAGCACATGGAACCCTCAGTTGATTCAAAAAATGGCTGAGGTTATTGCTCTTGAAACTCGCGTGCAAGGAGCACATATAGGATACGGTCCTATTCTGGATCTAGCAAGAGAACCCCGATGGTCGAGAGTTGAAGAGACATTTGGTGAAGATCCTTTTTTAATTTCAAAGCTTGGTGTTTCGGTTGTAGTGGGACTGCAAGGTGATAATGTTAAGAAAAATGGTGATATTAAAACAGGTAACGATGATAAGACAAGTGAGTATATTATGAGTGGGCAAAGTATATATTCTACTCCCAAACATTTTGTTTCGTATGGCATTCCAGTAGGCGGGCATAACGGACAGCATGCAATTATTGGTAAACGCGCTCTTTTCAGCGATCACTTAATGCCATTTAGAGAGGCTACAAAGGCAGGAGTAAAAACTATAATGACTTCCTACAATTCTGTAGATGGAATCCCTGCTACCTCTCACAAGTACCTTTTAAAGTATATATTAAGAGATAAATGGGGCTTTAATGGTTTTATCTTTTCTGATTTACAAAGTATTGAAGGAATAGCAGGAACACATCGAGCAGCACCTAGCATAAAACATGCAGCCGCCTTGGCGCTAGATGCAGGTGTTGATGCCGATTTGGGAGGAAATGCATATGTAAGGAATCTCAAACAAGCATATATTGAAGGGCTAATTACAATGGAGAATATCGACACTGCTGTTGCTAATATTCTCAGATTAAAGTTTGAAATGGGACTTTTCGAAAACCCATATGTTGAGCCTTCCAAAGCTAAACAAGTTGTAAGAAATCAAAAACACAAAGATTTGGCTCGTGAAGTTGCCAGAGAAGGTATAGTTTTACTTAATAACAATAATAATATCCTGCCACTGAAAGATAATATTGGTTCAATAGCAGTTATTGGTCCCAATGCAGATAATATTTACAACCAGTTGGGCGATTACACAGCACCACAAGAGAGAGAAAATATTATTACTGTACTCGATGGCATAAAAAACAGGGTAAGCTCTAACACTATAGTAAGATACGCTAAAGGATGTAATATCCGAGATACCTCCGAAAGTGATTTAGATGAAGCAGTAGAAATTGCCAATCAGTCAGACATTATAGTGCTTGTTATTGGTGGCTCTAGCGCTAGAGACTTCAAAACGGAGTATATAGAAACAGGAGCTGCAACAATTAGCGATAATAAGTTGGAAGTTCTATCCGATATGGAGTCGGGTGAAGGGTATGACAGAATGACTCTTAAATTACTGGGTGATCAAGAAGAACTTCTTAATAAACTTCACGAAACGGGCAAACCTCTAATTGTAGTTTACATACAAGGCAGACCACTCAATATGAATAATGCATCAGAAAAAGCCGATGCGCTTCTTACAGCCTGGTATCCCGGTCAGGAAGGCGGTAATGCTGTTGCAGACATTATATTCGGTGATTATAACCCATCGGGGCGACTTTCAATTTCTATTCCACGCTCAGTTGGTCAGCTGCCAGTATATTATTCGCTAGGCAAACAAACAGATTATGTTGAAGGCAGTAGTGCACCTTTATATTCATTTGGATATGGGCTGAGCTATACCGATTTTGTGTACAACGATTTAAATATTAATGTTGTAGGAGATAAAATTATAGTAAATAGCAAGGTTACAAATACCGGTGATATAGATGGTAGCGAAGTTGTACAGCTTTATATACGCGACAATGTAAGCTCCACTTATACCCCTCCAATACAATTAAAAGGTTTCAAAAAAACTTCAATCAGAAGAGGCGAGACGGCAGACGTAGAGTTTGTATTAACACACGATGACCTAGCACTTTATGATATTGAAATGAATAGGGTTACTGAACCTGGAGAATTTACTGTAATGATAGGGAGTGCTTCTAATAATATTCATTTACGTGGTAGTTTCACAATTGAATAGATGTAGATCTTTATTTATCAAATACAGTTTCACAATTGAATGGATGTGGTTCTTTATTTATCAAATATAGTTTCAAAATTAAACAGCCGTATTTTCACAAATAAAAATAAAGTATAACTTCAAAATAATCTAAACCCATTAAAACTGCGTAACATGAAGAAAAAAGTTTACCTCCTGCTTTTAGCTGTCACTCTCTCATTGACATCAATTTTAGCACAATACGAAGCCAGCTGGGAGTCGCTTGACAACAGAGCAATTCCTGAGTGGTGGAGCGATGCTAAGTTTGGAATATTTATCCACTGGGGTTTATATTCAGTGCCAGCCTATGCACCGGTTAATGAAGTGGAAGGGATCTACGAAAAATATGCAGAACATTACTACAACCGCCTTTTAAACGGAAATGAGTTATTTACTAATTTCCATAAAAAGAATTATGGCGATAATTTTAAGTATCCCGATTTTGCACACATGTTCAAGGCAGAGTATTTTAATCCTGGTGAATGGGCAGAGCTCTTCAAGGAAGCAGGTGCCAAATATGTTGTTTTAACATCAAAGCATCACGATGGCTTCTGTTTATGGCCAAGCACACAAACTCCTCATTTCAATAGTGCAGTAATGGGGCCACATATCGATATTATAGACACACTCTCTGTTGCTATAAGGAATGAAGGCTTGCGTTTTGGATTGTATTATTCTTTACTCGAATGGGCGCATCCACTATATTCACCCACAACAATGAATAAATGGGTTGATACACATATGATTCCTCAAATGAAAGAGTTGGTAAACAACTATAAGCCTGAAATTATATTCTCTGATGGTGAGTGGGATTACGACAGCAAGACCCTTAAAAGTGAGCAATTTCTTGCGTGGCTGTTTAATGAGTCCCCTGTAAAAAACAGTGTAGTAGTAAACGACAGATGGGGAAAGGAAACCAGAAGTCTTCATGGCGATTATTATACAACTGAATACGACCTTGTGCATAACAACGAGGGCATAGGTGATAAAAGCAATCATCCATGGGAAGAGAGTCGTGGCATTGGCACATCATATGGCTACAACCGCTTCGAAACCTCTGATCATTATCTCACATCAAAGCAACTCATTCATATTCTTATTGATAAAGTATCAAATGGAGGCAACTTCCTACTCAATGTTGGTCCCGATGCAACCGGCATTATACCCGTTGTAATGCAAGAAAGACTCCTTGATATTGGCAAATGGTTAAAGGTTAATGGAGAAGCAATTTATGGTTCTAGTACATGGAAGCTTGGAAATAAAACTGAAAGCGAGAAACTATCATTTACACAAAACAATGGATCTCTATATGTTATTCTTAAGGATTGGGAGAAAGAACCAATAGTTATTTCAAATATCAACAACGCCGTAAATGTACAACTCTTGGGTTACGATGGTTTAATTGAGACAAGTTTTAAAGAAGGGCAATTGATAATTACCCCTCCTCAGCTATCAATAGATGAGCATCCGTCACAACATGCATGGGTATTTAAAATAGATAAATTTGTAGAACCACAAATTATTGCACACCGTGGTTATTGGAAAACCGAAGGATCTGCTCAAAACTCAATAGCCGCTTTGGTAAAAGCAGATGAGATTGGGTTGTATGGTTCTGAAGTAGATATTTGGCTTTCATCAGATGGGATACCAGTTGTAAATCATGATGCAGATGTTACACTAAATGGAGAGAAGCTTGTGGTTCAGGAAACTCCTTTTGCAACACTTAGAAAAGTAAAACTTGCAAACGGAGAACCGCTCCCAACTGTAGAAGAGTATCTGGATGCATTTAAGAAGTGTGATAATATTAAACTTATAATTGAGTTTAAGACTCACAAAACAAAAGAGCGTGAAGATGAACTTGCTCGCAAAGTAATTGAAATGGTAAAAGAAAGAGACCTTCAAGATAAAGTTGAATATATCTCTTTTGGTATTAACTTTGTAGAACAAGCTAAACGCCTCCATCCTGAGGCACCGGTGTATTATCTAAACGGCGATCTCTCTCCTCAAATTATTAGTGAAATGGGATTAGCTGGTTTTGATTATCACTTCAACGTTTTATATAAAAATACAAACTGGGTCTCAGAAGCTCATGATTTGGGATTAAAAGTTAATGTTTGGACCGTTAATAAAGAAGAGGATATACAGAAGATCATCAATCAAAAAGTTGATTATATAACAACCGACGAGCCACTTTTAGTAAAAGAAATATTAAGTAAGCAATGAATCTAACAGAACAATTAAAACTTGCAATAGAAATTGCAATATCTGCTCATAATGGGCAGTTAGATACACATAACGGTCGCCCATATATAGAACACCCGTTTCGTGTAATGAATGCCGGCCACACACTCCAGGAAAAAATAGTGGGCGTATTACAT
>JAAZCL010000439.1 GCA_012513315.1 Bacteroidales bacterium
CCATAATAACAAAGTTTTTTGATGTAGCCTTTATAGTTTGTCTATAGATGTAATGATTTAGAAAAAATAGGCTTAACTTCAAAACAGATGAAAGCTTCGATGTTTTTAAAGGAAAATGACCGGATAACGAGTATATAGAATCGTGAAATAAATGATTGTTCCTGAACAACCGCAGCGCGTGACTTAAAAGAATTGATTGCTTCTATAAAATAATTGTATAATTGGTATGGTAACTGCACAATTGCATTGAACCATAATTGAACCAATTGAACCATAATCAGACAATAAATGAACACAAAAGGCGAAGGTTGAGCAAAATCACGCAAGGATTGATGAGTGGTGAATACTTAGCAGGTGTAAAATAGATTACCATAATCGATCCATACATTAGATTGCTTTATCAAATTAGCAACTTAGTGAACATGAGATCTAAGACTGATTGTAGGAGTTGCAAGATAATCAGTCACTTATTGAAATTGTCTTTATTTAAATAACTGTTCTAATTCTATTATTCTCTCTGATTTTATTACATAACCCAGATTATTAGGAATATTACTGGTTGTTTTAATTTTTCGATTATGAGTTAATTCAAGGGTGCCTTCAATTATATGTTGTGGTCCAGCATAGAGAACTCCAAGAAGCATTAATTTACGTGTCATTATTTCAGCTTCAGTATTTATAAGTACAATTGGAGAACCACTAGAACCAGGAAAGCATGCCATATCAATCAAAAATTCTTTTTCTCCCTGATAGTCAAATTTGAAATTTGTAGCAGTAATTCCTTTTCTAATGATTGGCTTATTGTTTACGTTATCCCATAAACCATTTGGATAACCAATCATATATACATCTTCAATGGCAGAAATGCTTTTTTTATCGGAAGCTTTAGGTAACATGTTTTTATTGAAAAAAAGTGTGTAAAAATATGAGCCAAATTTTTGTTTGAATAAATAGCTTACATCTGTGATGCCCATGGCGCATAAATCTACTTTTGGATCTGGATGAAAATGCCATCTACTTTCAAAAGTTTCAAAAGGAGCATTAAATGATATAGATTTAGGCTTATTATCAATAGGATTTCCTTTGTTATCAGTAGGGGTCAAATAAAACCTTGCTTTTACAGCATTTTCTATCACATGTTTATTTGTGATAATAACTGGACAAAAAGATCCATTACTTTGCTCTTTAAACTTAAAGAAGAAGCCAGTACCGGTGCTTATTCTATTGTCTTTTAATAAGCATTCAATTCTAACTGTAGCATAATTGATCAGCTCGGATATAGATAGTTGATTGTCCATTTTGTTATATTAGTTGTAGTAGTATATAATTGATAAAATAGTATAGAGAGAAAACTCTTTCATAGTGCTTATTCTATCTTGTAGTTAGTTTTCATTTATCTATGCAGTTCTTAGGGCATCCTTTACAGTATTCTTCTTCTTCTTCTGTGCTTTTACAATAAGAATAATTACTGCTATAAGAATCATAAATGTTAATGCATTCATATATTTAGGTATTGATTGTTAGTTATATATTGATTTATGAGTAGCTGTTTTGTCTAATTAATAGCCTACTATGTTGTAATCTTTCCAATGATATGCTGATTTGTAGGTTTCTACTGCTTCTTGGGGAACTTCAATAGTAGAACCATTTGGAAACATATTTCTAGAAGCTAATAGAGGAGTTGTATGAGGGAATTGGAAAGCATCTACTTTACGGCATTCAAAAAAACTTTCTCCACCAAGAGATTCTAAGCTCATTGGAAAAACAACTTTACCAAAA
>JAAZCL010000440.1 GCA_012513315.1 Bacteroidales bacterium
ACCAGAGTATCTGCGCCAGTTCTTTAATTTGTCATCTAAGTTGCAATGGTCGGGCATGGATTGGAGATTGACCAATACCGTAGAGCCCCTTGATATAAACTATGTGCGAATGCCATGGAAATCTCAATTTTTTATCGACGAGTATTTGGGCGACGATAGCAACCCTATATTACGCGAAAGTTATAAAGATCAATTAATTGCACGTACAGCTTATAGTTTTCTGTATACAAACACTGGACTAAGAATTCAACCTAAAAATCCATTCAGAATTCGTGCAGGAATAGATTTAGCTGGTTTATTGCCTCGGTTGGTCACCACTCTTGGTGGAAGCAAAACCAATTCTGATGGTTCTGAAGAAATCCTTGGTACTACTTATGCTGAATATGTAAAAACCGACTTCGACTTTGCTCAAACTTATCCTTTCGACGATAAAAATAGTTTGGCTATTCACTTTGGCCTTGGTGTTGCCGTTCCATACGGAAATTCTAATGTTCTTCCTTTTGAAAAACGATATTTTGCAGGAGGTGCAAATAGTGTGAGAGGCTGGAGTACGCGTACATTAGGACCCGGAGGGTATAAACGTAACAATACATTGCGTGCCGACTTTGTGAACCAAACAGGAGATATTAAGATTGACATGAGTGCTGAATATAGGCATAAACTCACCGAGCTGTTTGAAATTGCTACCTTTGTTGATGCCGGTAATATATGGACCATCAAAGATTATGAAGGACAATCGGGAGGGCTGTTTAAATTTGATGAGTTTTACAAACAAATAGCAGTATCGTATGGATTGGGACTGCGTGTAAACTTAGGCTTGCTATTACTTAGATTAGATGCTGGTATGAAGGCTTACGACCCTGCTGACTCTGAGAAAAAGTTTGTTTTATTAAATCCTAACTTCTCTGATAAGTTTGCACTCCATTTTGCAATTGGATATCCTTTCTAAACACGTTTGAAATAGCTTGTTTAATTTCCATAAAGCTGTGTATTATGCAATAATATAATTAGTAGGGCATAAGTTTTCCTATTGCAATGTGGTTTTTGTTCATTCAAATATTATTTATTATTCATATAGCTTGTATACATCTTACAGTTACGTTCATGCTCTCTTTTTCTCTAAACAGTTATATATGAGTGAATCTTCTTTACTATTAGCAACAGATACTTACTATTGAGAGAGGGAGTCAGCTTGTTCTTAAGGCAAAGTATTACACTCATAAGCAAGATGACTTTATGTTGTAAGCATCTCACAACACTTTAAAGTAAATTCATTTTCTTATTATAAGCACTTCACAAAACTCCAAAGTGAGTTCATTTACATAAATAAAGATGTGTTTGTAGTACAAAGTGAAATCACTTCTTTATTTAAAGTGCATCATTACACCTTAAAGCAATCCCGATAACTATCAAGAGCCTCGCAACTGCAACAAAGGAGAAATCACTCACAATATAATCTATTCTAACATCTCTCAAAGCTGAGCTGCTAAGTACAAAATAGGAAGCGACTTGCATGTACTTGAAATGATTCTCATCCATCCCAACGT
>JAAZCL010000441.1 GCA_012513315.1 Bacteroidales bacterium
CATGATATCTATAGTGACCAGGTACAGTCACAGCTAAAAAAATACTATCAGTTTATCACAACTGACGATGAGTACCGTAATAAAAATATAAGTTGCTTTATTTTTTCACCAAACTACAATCGCATTGAGTTAGGTAAGTTTTCGTGTGGTGAAAAATATAATATTGTTTATTACAGAGAAATCTATAGTTTCTTTGTTGAAAATAGTAATCTCTATGATGGGGTGCCTTATTTTACAGATTTCATTAATGCAATGTATAAGCACACAAAAGACTACGATAATGAGCTAGAGGAAGAAATGCAAAGAAAATTCCAAAATGCTATTTACAATGTACAAAAGAGAGGGGGCTGATAATCGTTGCTGGGGAAGCTACACTAACGATGGTGGAACGATTGTGTAGTGATAATGAACACTCAGAGTTATATGGTCCTACATTCAAAAACAATTATTCTTAGATGAAGTTGGATGGGGGCAAGAGCCGACGAAAGGCATTAGAAGATGATGGTTCTTGACTTTCAACTATAAATGGTAAATGTAAAGGAGAAAAACAATGGTTTCTGAAGAATTAAAGCTAATTATTGATGAGTTAAATATACAGGGTAAAATGATTTTTCTTGAGGCGACTACAAAAGAAAAAATCACAACCTTTGAAAGAGAAAAAAATGTTACGCTTCCATCCAAATACAAAGAATGGTTGCAGTTTTCTGATGGTGGTGAGTTCTTTTTGCCCGCAGTTATTCAATTATATGGAATTGAACACAAACCAGTGATTAATGTCAATGATAATTCACGACCAAACGATGATTATATAGTTATTGGAGCTCTGGCATCAGGAGACCCAATCTTATGCGAAAAGAGCAGCGAAAAAATTGCTATATATAATCAAGAAGTTGGAAGGATAGAAGACGATGAGATTTACGATGATTTTATAGCCTTTCTTAAAGATCTGCATGATTTGCTTGGCATAGGAGGTTGATACCATGTCGAGAAGACCAGCAGAATCTAACAAGGCGATACTTGCGGCTTGGAATAAGGAACAGGAACTTGTTCAAGAAGGAAAAGGGACAAGAGAATGGACGCCCCAACAACAGCAAGATGGAATGTCAACACTAAAACGGACAATATTTGTAAGGAGTGTTGCTTTCTGTATTCTACTGGTGGCATATAGTTTAAAGTTGAATGAAGTCTTTCATTATTAAACCACCAAACATAAGCGCCAAAACTCTTTTTCAATTCGCTAAGAGTTTCAAAGTTATTTTGATATACAAATTCTTTCTTGATACTTTTAAATGTTGCTTCAGCTACTGCATTGTCATAGGGGTTACCTGCTTTACTTAATGATCTATCTATTTCAAAATTGTTGAGTAGCCGTTCAATTGTTTTATTTTTAAACTCACTGCCTCTATCTGTATGAAATATCTTTATGTTTGATAAGTTGATCTTAACATTTGCGAATGCTTCAAGAACAAGTTCCGTAGTCTTTCTAGGACCGCAACTGTACCCAATAATTTCTCGATTAAAGAGGTCTAGTAAGGTACAAATATAATGCCAATTGTGACCAACTCTTACATAGGTTAAATCACTAATGATGCTATCCAGTGGATCTCGTTCATCAAACGCTTGTTTTAATAAGTTTTCTATTTTGTCATGATTCACTTTTGATTTTGGAATTTTGTAATTCATCGTTGTATAAACTGATATTAAGCCTTCTTCCTTCATGATATCACCAATACGTCTTCTAGATAGCGTAACACCTTCTCGAGCACACAGCCTTTATTCTACGCGGACCATACGACTTACGGCTATCCCGGAAAATTCTTACTACTCTATCGGTTTCTGAATCTTTCAGCTTAGACACTTCCTGATACGAATAATAATTGGAGCGACTTATTTTAAGGATCTTGCACATCTTATTAATGGAGTATTTATCAGCGTTATTACGAATAAGTTTTATTTTCGCCTCATAATCAACGCAGCTTGCTTTAAAATATCATTTTCCATTCGGATTTGTATAACTTCTTTCTCAAGTTCAATTAAACGGTTTTCTTCTTCAGTTCTATTATCTTTTTCTTTAAAAGATCCAGTGTTATTAGCTTGTTTAACCCACTTATGAAATGTGGAGGTTGTCAATTCATATTCTCTGATGATTTCTGCTGCAGGTTTATCACTATTGTAAAGAGTAACCATTTGTTGTTTAAACTCATCTGTATAAGTTCTTCTTTTTCTTCTTTGTGTCATGTAAAGACCTCACTTTTCTATATTGTAACAAAATAAGATAATTAATATTACTCCTTATCTTTTTTGTCCGCTATAGTGTAGCCCATCCATCTACAACTTCTTTATAGCTAACACCTATTTTTCTACAACTCCCTTAAAGAGCCAAAAAAAGAAGTCTGATTTTGCTCAAACTTCTTTAAGTATTCGAATTTTCTCCAGTCTAGCGATTTGCTTAATTATCTCTCAAGAACTATGAGATTAATTTTCTACAAGTTGTTTTAAAGCCTGTTTCTTTATTACCCCATGTTATTTAGGATAGCCAGATTTTTTTTTGAGGAACTATTTAGTAATTGATTTACATATTTTCTATCTCTTACTAATTCCATAACTTTACTAAGAGCTTTAACATGTTTGTTTCCATCAGTGATCAATATCATGAAAACAATCTCTACTTCTACATCTAAGCTCTTATCAACCATATTTTGAAATTTCATTGGTTTTTCCAATATAATAGTGCATATCTTATTTTCTAATACATATTCTGGAGATGTGTGGGGTATAGCAAAATTTACTATCTCAGATGTAATACCGGTAGGATAATTTTTCTCTCTAAGCAATATAGAATCTAGAAATCCTTCCTTGACCAATGATCTTTTCAACAATTCTTTTGATATCATTGTGAATAGTTCATTGTAATTTTCAACCTTTGGCTTATAAAAGACTAAATCTGAGTCAAAGAGATTCTGAATTATTTCTTGTTCATTGTTCATTTTGCTACCCACTCTACTTAACTTTTTTTACCTTTTTATCTCTTGTTACCCAGAAGAATGCCACTAATACTGCTAACAGAATAAGCGTACCAACGATTTCATATTTTAACGCGCCTAATATCACTAAATAAGATAAGCCACTTGGACTAAAATAAGTAATGCCCGCCGCACCATCAGGGAATGCATAATTAATGCCTTGTGCGACTTCTGTAACCATAGGACCAATATATGTCGCTGCAGCGAATGCAATTACAACTAGTATTACACTTGTAACAAATGTTCTTAAAAAATCTCCTTTATGGACGGTACCAATAATCGCTCCAAAATACACAGTCCCAGCTAAAGCCCCGAAAGGCAATACTTGATTAAATGGCAACAAGACCGTGAACAAAACATAAACTGGAATAATCAGCACAGCTGTTGCAACTGCGCTAGAGTGACCCACAGCAACTGCGGAGTCAAGACCAATGTAGTATTCTTCTCCTGAGAAACGTTTTTGCATGAACTCTTTTGCCGCATCTGAAACCGGAAGTAAGGCTTCCATAATTACTTTTACCATACGAGGCAATAATAGCATTACTGCACCTAATCTAATACCCATTTCTAATGATGCTTTTACATCATAGCCAACTAAGAATCCTAATGCTGCCCCTAAAATAAATCCAATAGTTATTGGGTCTCCAAGAAGTCCCATCTTATTATTCAGTTCGGTCGCATCTAATTTCCAGTTCTTAAATCCTGGAATTCTATCATAAACCCATTCCATAACATAAGCAACTGGAGCTGTAGAAATACTTGCCGCTTGTGGAATAGATATTCCTGGTATACCTAACATTTCTTGTACATCTGGAGCATTGTAATCTGCCATTCTCAACGCGAATGCGCAATACGCGAGTGCTCCAACAACTCCAAGCCATAAACTGCCTGTCATTGAGAATACTAATGATCCAATAAATGCATAATGCCAATAGTTCCAAATATCTATATTTACTGTTTTAGTTAATTTCAATGACAGCATTATAATATTGAATAAAATAACCATTGGAATAATAAATGCTCCAATTTGCGTTGAGTACGCAATACCGGCTGCTGCTGCCCATCCAGCATCCACAAATTGTAGATTAATATTAAATTTATCAAATAATAGTGCTGCTGCAGGGCTTAATGTTTGTCCCAATA
>JAAZCL010000442.1 GCA_012513315.1 Bacteroidales bacterium
ACACTAAAACATCTCTATATAGTGTGCACGAGATGGTGCGTATGGAAGCAATGCGTTATGGAGTTAGCATTATCGGATCGGAAGTGATAGGGCTTGTACCCATGGCTGCCCTTGCAGAATCTGCTGCTTATTATCTGGGTATTGAAAACTTCTCTATAAATCAAGTTTTGGAAGCTAATCTTTTAGAATAATAAGAGTTTTAGCTGCCTAAACAACTTGAATAACCATCTTGTTTGTAATTATAAAATTATCATTTCTAAAATCTAACTATTTTGAATTGGATTGAAATTATTGCCGTTGTATTTGGGATTTTAAGCGTTTGGTATGCCCGAAAAGAGAATATTTTAGTTTTCCCATTCGGCATTGCAAACGTATCTATATATGTTTATATCTGTTTTGTATCGCAACTTTTTGCAAATGCCGGAATCAACATAATTTACCTTGTGTCTAATATTTTTGGATGGTATATGTGGTCACGATCGGGAAGTGATGATGAGAGACTGAAAATTACCAGAAATACTAAGAAGCAAAATATTATATCATGGTTTTCGGTTGTTGTTATTTATGTATTGGCATTCTTCATTCTTAGATGGGTAAATCAAGGGGATGCAGAATATTTAGACTCTTATCTGCCATGGATTGACTCGTTTAATACCTCTTTCTTTTTGGTTGCTACTATTTTAATGGCTGTAAAGAAGGTGGAGAACTGGATCTTCTGGATTATTGGTGATATTGTTTCAATACCAATTTTTGCTTCACAGGGGTTGTATTTTACATCAATTCAGTATACGGTTTTTCTGGTTCTTGCAATACTTGGACTGAGAGAATGGAGAAAGAAATTTTAAAAGGAAATTATAATGAAACTACACGACTTATCAATAAAGCAATTTATAGAAAAAACAGCTTCTAATGAGGCTATGCCAGCCGGTGGCAGTACGTTGGCCTTGTGTGCTGCACTTGCTGCGGCTCTTGCTGAGATGGTTGCTAAATTTACATTTGACAAGGCTAAATATGACCAGGCAGATGATCGAATGAAAGAAATTGCTACTGAATTAGAGAGGTTTAGAACACTTCTTATGAACGATATTGACAGTGATGCAGAGCTTTTTCAAATTGTGCTGGATGCTTATCAATTGCCTAAAAAGACTGATGATGAGATTGATATCCGTAATAAGCAAATTGAGAATGCTTTAAAACCTGCTACACTTGTGCAAATGGAAGTTGCAGAAAAGTGTCATAATATTTTTGGTCTTATCACCGAAATAACAAACATAGTAGTTGGTAGTCTGGCTGCGGATAGCAAAGTGAGTTTATTGATTTGCAACACTGCCGCAAAGGGAGCTATTATTAATGTACGAGCCAACCTCACTCAAATTGTTGACACTTATTTTACTAAAGAGCTAATTGCTAAATGTGATATGATTGAGAAAGATATGGATATTAAATTATGACACTATGTTAAAAAATTCCTGTATTTACAATCAGTTAGCTAGTTAAATTGCATATTTGATGTTATCTTTGAAAGTTTCAAAAAACAGGCAAAAATATAAAACAGAAAAATATAAATAGATGGTAGTAACAATTAAGAAATCGCTCAGAGATTCTGCAACGGCAAGGTGGACCGCACTTTTTATTGTATCGTTTACAATGATGTGCGGATATTTTTTATCTGATGTTATGTCGCCTCTAGCAGGTATGCTTGAGAGTCAGCTCGGATGGTCTCGTGCAGATTATGGTACTTACACCAGTTCGTATGGTTGGTTTAATGTATTCTTATTTATGCTTATTTTTGGTGGAATTATCCTCGATAAGCTTGGAATTAGACTTACCGGTTTTGGTTCCACAGTGTTTATGGTGGTGGGTACTGCAATAAAATATTGGGCAGTTGCTTCAACTACATTAAGTAGTGATGTAATATTTGGACTAAACGCTCAGCTTTTTTGGGCTTGTATTGGTTTTGCCATATTTGCCGTTGGTGTTGAAGTGGCTGGTATCACAGTTTCAAAAATTATAGTTAAGTGGTTTAAAGGCAAGGAGCTTGCTACAGCAATGGGTATGCAGGTGGCAATGGCAAGAATTGGTACTGCAATTGCACTTGGGTTTTCTATTCCAATTGCTCGCGCAACCGGAATTATAGATGTTTCTCGTCCGCTTTTGGTAGCACTAATCGCACTATGTATTGGTCTTATTGTATTTATTGTTTACAATTTGATGGATATAAAGTTGGATAAATCTGAAGCTACAGCAAATGAGTTAAATGAGGCGGATGAGGAAGAAGACTTTAAAATATCTGATATTGGTAAGATTTTGAATAACAAGGGTTGGTGGTACATTGCCATTTTATGTGTACTGTTTTACTCAGCCGTATTCCCATTCCTTAAATATGCAACCGACCTTATGGTTAATAAGTTTGGTGTAGATCAAAATGTTGCCGGTATGATTCCTATGCTACTGCCCTTTGGTAACATTCTACTAACACCATTATTTGGAGGGATATATGACAAGAAGGGTAAGGGTGCAACCATAATGATTATAGGGTCGATATTGCTTATATTGGTGCACGGACTATTCTCTATCCCTGGCCTAAACAGTTGGATTACCGCCATGGTATTAGTAGTGGTGCTTGGTATTGCCTTCTCTCTTGTGCCTTCGGCAATGTGGCCTTCGGTGCCAAAAATTATTCCTGAGAAGAGATTGGGTACTGCTTATTCTCTTATCTTCTGGGTGCAAAACTGGGGATTGATGGGCGTACCATTACTTATTGGTTGGGTGCTTGAGAAGTATTGTATTACTGGACAAACTGTTAGAGACGGTATGACCGTCAACACATACGATTACACATTACCAATGATGATATTTGCAGGTTTTGGTGTCTTGGCACTTATATTTGCATTCCTGCTCAAAAAGGAAGACAAAAAGATGGGCTACGGACTTGAACTGCCTAATATTCAGAAATAGTGACGCTTTAATTGACTGTCTATAATGGGTCTCAAAAAATATTTCAAGAATGAAAACAAAAAATTGGTTGTTAGTTCTCATTATTATGAGTATGCTATGTGTTGGCATGGTTTATTCGCAGAATAGTACAGAGTACACGGGTATCGAAATAGTTCCTAAACTAGAAATACCCAAAAAAGGCGAATATAATGAGAAAGATTTATCGGGGTATTTGTTGGTGTATTTTAAAGATCAGAGCCAATCAGCTTATATGGCTATCAGTAGCGATGGCTATACTTTTACAGACGTGAATGATGGCAATCCTGTATTTATTGGCTCTGAGTTAGCAGAGCAAAAGGGAGTTAGGGATCCTCATATTACACGTGGCCCTGATGGTGCATTTTATTTGGCAATGACCGATTTGCATATTTTTGGTCAGCGAGCAGGATTTCGTGATACTGAATTCGAGCGGCCTGCTGAAAAATATGGTTGGGGCAATAACAGGGCTATTGTGCTCATGAAATCATACGACCTTATTCATTGGACGCACTCTAACATCCGCATCGATAAAGCATTTCCTGAACTTGGCGATATTGACTGTTCATGGGCGCCAGAAACTATTTATGATCCTGCAGTGGGAAAGATGATGGTTTATTTTACCATTCGCTACGATAACGATGAGTGTCATTTGTATTATTCGTATGCCAACGATAATTTCACCAAGCTGGAAACAACTCCTACGAGAATAACTGAAATTGGAGGCCTCGATGGCGACATTACCAAAGTAGGCGATCAATTCCATCTCTTTTATGTCTCAAATGGCAGGGTACTACATTCTGTTTCATCAAAGATAAATGAAGGTTATGAGACTGATACAACACGCGTTGATCCTGAAACGGTTTCAACCGAAGCGCCTAACGTGTTTAAGCGCTTGGGAACAGATAAATACGTGCTAATGTACGATGTCTATGGGGCCAGACCTAGTAATATGGGCTTCAGCGAAACAACCGATTTTATTACCTATACAAATTTAAGTCGTTTTAACGAAGGTGTAATGAAAACCACTAATTTCGAGCGCCCTAAACATGGCGCTGTTACCTACCTTACCAAGCAAGAATTGAAGGCCATTGCCGAACATTGGAAAATGGAATCTGATTATTAATTACTTTGTAGTTATTTTATATCTACTTCAGATATATATACTTCCTTCTTTGTCCTTACCTGCTTCGGTTATAATAGAGGATTAACCGAGCAAGGTACGAACGAGGTATGAGCAAA
>JAAZCL010000443.1 GCA_012513315.1 Bacteroidales bacterium
GACCTAAGAACACTGTTTTTGATCTAAAGATAGATGACTTCCGGAAAGTGGTTGATCTTAATCTTATGGGTACAGTTATACCTAGTATTGTTTTTGCCAAATATATGGTTGAAGAAAATATTGTTGATGGTGGATTTGACTCTTTTAGTATTTAATAATAAGTAAACAGTAAAGTTATGTCACTTGAATTAAGGAAGGAATTTAAATATTCGTTGGTTGTGCCTACAAGCATGGGGGTTAGGATAACTCCAATTAATGGGCAACCTGTACAAAGCACTAATATGTTTCAGATGCAAGCAACAAGTGCTGAGTCTAATGTAGCAAGTATTTCATCGTATCTTGGATTGCCGGTTAAAGTATTGACCAATTTTGTAAAGGACAGTCCCATTGCTGCTTTTATTAAAGCTGATCTTCGTGGCCGACATATGGAGTATGAAGGTCCAGAAGTGCCTCAGGGAGGACCATGGGGATATAGGCATCAGTTTAATATTGCTGATAGAGGTTTTGGTTTACGTGGACCAAGAGTTCAGAATGATCGTGCGGGGGAAGTAGGAAGGATATTGAATGTTAAGGATTTCGACCTAGAGCGTATTTTTGTGAAAGAGGGAGTACAGATAGTACATTTGTCAGGATTAATTGCCGCACTGTCTCCTGAGGCAAGTAATTTCTGTTTAGAGATTGCACGCTTTGCTAAAAAGAATGGAACTCTTATTTCCTTTGACTTAAATCATAGAGCTACTTTTTGGGAGGGTAGAGAAGAAGAGCTTAGAGAGGCATTTACAGAAATAGCATCTTTATCTGATATTCTTATTGGAAATGAAGAGGATTATCAACTTTGTTTAGGGGTTGAAGGGCCAGCTGCGGGGGGTGAAAATATTGAGGATACCATTGAAGCATTCAAAGGTATGATTCTTAATGCCAGTAAGGCTTTCCCTAATGTTTCTGTTTTTGCAAATACCCTGCGTGAGGTAATTAGTGCTAATGAACATCTCTGGGGAGCAATTGTTTATGAAAATGAAACATGGCATGAGGCTCCTCTACGAACTATTAATGTTATTGACCGAATTGGTGGAGGTGATGGATTTGTGGGTGGTCTGCTTTATAGCATTTTGAAAGGCATGGATTCTGAAAAATGGATTAAATTTGCATGGGCAAGTGGAGCACTCGCTACAACTTTCCTTACAGATTATGCCCAACCTGCCGATGAAGATGTGATTTGGAGCATTTGGGAAGGTAATGCAAGAGTTAAGAGATAAAATAAACATATTATGAAACAAAAAGCAGATATAGGATTAATTGGGTTGGCCGTGATGGGCGAGAACCTTGTGCTAAATATGGAGAGCAAAGGTTACACTGTAGCCGTTTTTAACAGAACTGTAGAGAAGGTTAACGACTTTATTGGAGGTAGAGGCAAGGATAAAAATTTTATCGGTGCTCAATCACTTGAAGAGTTTGTTGCTTCTATAGAAAGACCTAGCAAAGTAATGTTACTTGTGAAAGCAGGTAAGCCAGTGGACGATTTTATTGATAGACTGATACCATTACTTGAAAAAGGAGATATAATAATTGACGGAGGTAATAGCCACTTCCCAGATACAGTTCGTAGAACTGAATATGTAGAGAGCAAAGGACTGCTTTATGTAGGGTCGGGTGTATCAGGAGGTGAAGAGGGTGCATTAACTGGTCCGTCACTTATGCCAGGTGGTTCTCCTGAAGCTTGGCCCCATATAAAAGAAATTTTTCAAGCTGTTGCAGCAAAAGTTGATGGTGGAGTCCCCTGCTGTGACTGGGTTGGAGAAAATGGTGCTGGTCATTTTGTTAAGATGGTGCATAATGGTATCGAATATGGCGATATGCAGATTATCAACGAGGCATATCATTTAATGAAAGATCTTTTGGGAATGGATGCCTTTGAGCAGCATCATATTTTTAAAAAGTGGAACGAAGGAGTTTTGGATTCATATCTTATTGAAATTACAAGAGATATTCTTGCATTTAAAGATGAAGACGGTTCGCCTTTAGTAGAAAAAATATTAGATACTGCGGGGCAGAAGGGTACGGGTAAATGGACAGCTGTAACTGCTTTAGATCTCGGGATACCATTAACTTTGATAGGTGAATCTGTGTTTTCAAGATGTTTGTCGGCGCAGAAAGATCTGAGAGTAAAAGCTTCAAAAACTCTTGTTGGTAAGAAGCCCGACTTTAAAGGCGATAAGGAGCAGTTTGTTAAGGATTTGGAGAGTGCTATTTATGGTGCAAAGATTATTTCTTATGCTCAGGGTTA
>JAAZCL010000444.1 GCA_012513315.1 Bacteroidales bacterium
CTATATATGTTTATCAGAAATCAAATCAAGTTGGGGCGACAGGTATATATTGTTTATCCGCTTATAGAGGAGAGCGAAACCCTCGATCTGAAGAATCTCGAAGATGGGTATGTTCATATTCAAGAAGCATTTCCTGAATTCACTGTTGGCAAAATGCATGGTCGCATGAAGCCGTCAGAAAAAGAAGATGTTATGCAGCGTTTTGCAAAAGGAGAAACTCAAATAATGGTCTCAACAACTGTAATAGAAGTGGGTGTTAATGTACCTAACGCAACAGTTATGGTTATTGAAAGCGCTCAGCGATTTGGGCTTTCTCAACTTCATCAATTAAGAGGTAGGGTAGGTCGTGGAGCCGACCAATCATACTGTGTATTACTTACTCCATATGAATTATCGTCAGATACACGAAAGAGAATAGAGATAATGACAGAGAGCAACGATGGGTTTCTAATAGCCGAAGCCGATCTTAAACTCAGAGGACCAGGAGATTTAGAAGGTACTCAGCAAAGTGGAATACCATTTAATCTAAGGATTGCAGATATTGTTAAAGACAATGATATCCTTTACAAAGCTAGGGAAATTGCCGAGAAGTTAATAGAAGAAGATCCTAATCTGGAGCATCCCCACCATGCAGTTCTTAAAAGACAATTAAGCCAACTTAGTGGTAATCGTTATGACTGGAGCAGGATTAGCTAAACTATTCAGTGGTTTTAATAATCAAATCATTACCTACTTGCAATTGGTCGTGATTTATAAACCAACCATCAATAACCTTATTCCCATATTTTATTTCTTCTATTTTTTTACCCTTACCCTCTTTTTTAATGGTAAATTCATTACCATCACCAAGTGTAAATTTAACTTCTTTAAATAAAGGTACCGAAACAATATATTCTGCATCTGCAGGTGAGTATGTGTATAAACCAATCGCATTAAAAACATACCAAGATGACATTTCTCCTGCATCATCCATTCCGGCATATGCTAATCCTTCAGCTCCCATATCATAAAATCTATCCATAATGCTATCAAGTACACATTGAGCTTTTTCTTGCTTATCAATGAAATAATATGTGTAAGGTATGGAGTGTGATGGCTGGTTGCCATGACAATAATTACCAATAAAACCGGTTAAATTATGTACTTCATATCTCCTCCAAGGCTCAGTAAATAATGAGTCAAGCTTTTGGTTTACTGCCTCATAGCTTGGGTAGAGGTTAATCATCCCTTCTACATCATGTGGCGCAAAAAACAGAGACTGCCATGCATTAGCTTCTCTATACATATAAGCAAAATAAGGGTAATAAGGATCAAAATCTTCAATCCAGCTTCCATCATTTATTTTACCTCTCCAAAAACCAGTCGAACTATCAAATAAATGCTTGTAGTTATTAGACCTTTCCATTAGAATATTATGGGTTTCATTATCTCCTAATTCCTTTGCAATTAAAGCCGTGGCATAGTCATCATAAGCATATTCAACAGTTTTTGTAACTGCTGCCTTGTACTCATCCCAAAATGGCACATCAGTTGTATCTTTCTCTGCAATCCAACCTCTTTCTAGATATTCATCCAGGTATGGCCTACCTCCTCGTCCAGGAACCATTGCATTTTTTAAAAGTAATTTATATGCTCTTTCAAGATCAAAATCTTTTATCCCTCTTAACCAGCTACCTGCAATAAATACAGAAGCATGATCACCATTAAAAAAATTCGGCATATATCCACCACTCTTCTCACCTTTATCAATAATAGACTTAATAACATCCGTAGTTACATCAGGAGAAATCATAGCCAATAGCACCAATTTATTTCTGTAATCATCCCAAAATGAAGGATTGGTATAATACCTAAAACCTTCATTTGCTATCTCACCCCGTTCATCTGTATAGTCTCCATTAGAGTCACTTCGTAATGCAGGCCATAGAAACGATCTATAAAGTGTAGAGTAGAAGATGCCCTTCTCTCTTTCAGTTCCTCCTTTAACTTTAATATGAGATAAAATTTTTTCCCATGTTTCGTTTGCTTCATCTTGTATTTGCTCAAAAGATTTATTA
>JAAZCL010000445.1 GCA_012513315.1 Bacteroidales bacterium
TAACCCGTTATCCCCAATATTAATACTTTGGATTAACTTAGTAACCGACAGTCTTCCTGCACTTGCATTAAGTTTAGACCCTGCCGAAAAAGATATAATGACTCGTAAACCCCGAGATCCTAAGAAAGGCTTCTTTACCAAAGGTATGATAATAAGAATTGTCTACCAAGGGTCAACAATCGGACTAATATCGCTTGCAGCCTATCTACTAGGTAAAAACGATGGAATAAATATGGGGCTTGATAATCCTGGAGCATTAGGGCAAACAATGGCCTTTGCTGTACTAGGTTTCTCCCAACTGTTTCACGTCAGAAACCTACACTCAAACAAGGTGTCTTCATTCAAAACAAGCTTATTAAGCAATAAATCTCTATTGTTGGCAATACTCGCCTCAAGTATATTAATGCTAGTAGTATTAATGATTCCGGGTGTAATGAATGTATTCGGACTTGTTCCTATGGACGTTACACATTGGCTATATGTACTTGCACTTTCGCTAGTTCCAATATTTGTTGTAGAACTAGTTAAAGCTCTAAAGCTCAATCACACTAAAGATGAGTATTAATTTATAAACACTTAGATATTTATATTAAAGCCCAAATTCTAATATTCGGGCTTTAATGTTCAATATTATATAATGTAACCTTAAACAATGCTAAAAACTGCACAAATTAGTGGTGTACGTGCACAAAATAAAATATTATTTGTATTTTTGAAATAATAATTACATTCATAAGTTATTTCCCTTTATTACTAACAATTAGGTTATAAATTTTAAGCCATATTGAGGTGTGATTTTGGTATGTAAACAAAAAAAAAAGTTATGGAAAACATTCAAGCGGCATTAGTTCTTTTGCTTATCGGAATGATAATGGTAATTATCGTTCTTTGGTTAGTTGTAGGTCTAGGTAATCTCCTTATCAGGCTCACAAATAAGTATGTCAAAGAAGATAAAGATACACCATCAAATTATGGAATGAGCAGAACAGGCAAAAACCCAAAAAGAATTGCAGCAATTATAGCGGCAGTTGATGTTGCAACTCAAGGACAGGGTAAGATAGAATCAATAAACAAAAACAGATAAAATATAAGATTATGGCAAAAGAGATTAAATTTAGTCTTCTATACAGAGATATGTGGCAATCGGCTGGTAAGTATGTGCCAACCGTTGAACAATTAAAAGAGGTTGCTCCCGCCATCATAGATATGGGCTGTTTTGCCCGTGTTGAAACAAACGGAGGAGGCTTCGAACAAATAAACCTTCTATTTGGCGAGAATCCAAATAAAGCAGTACGCGAATGGACCCAACCATTTAACGATGCGGGCATACAAACACATATGCTTGAGAGAGGGCTCAATGGAATTCGCATGTCGCCAGTCCCAGCAGATGTTCGCAGACTTATGTTTCAACTTAAAAAGAAACAAGGAACCGACATCTCTCGTTCTTTTGATGGTCTAAATGACCCTCGTAATCTCGAGAATTCGATAAAGTTTGCCAAAGAAGCCGGAATGATTTCTCAGGCAGCACTTAGTCTAACCGTTTCTCCTATTCACACAATAGAATACTACACAAATCTTGCCAACACACTAATAAAGATGGGTGCAGATGAGATATGTATTAAAGACATGGCAGGAGTTGGGCGCCCCGTTAGCATTGGCAAAATCATTAAGAATATAAAAGAGCAACATCCAAATGTAGCAATAACATATCACGGACATGCGGGTCCAGGTTTCCAGATGGCCTCAATTCTTGAAGCAGCAAATGCCGGAGCAGAATATATAGATGTAGGTATGGAGCCACTATCGTGGGGTACAGGGCATGCCGACCTCCTAGCTGTGCAATCAATGCTTAAAGATGCAGGTTTCAAAGTAGCCGATATCAACATGAAGGCTTACATGAAAGTGCGTTCACTAACTCAAAAGTTTATGGACGACTTCCTTGGCTATTATATTAGCAATAAGAACAGAGTAATGAACTCTCTTCTTATCGGTCCCGGACTTCCAGGAGGAATGATGGGTAGCCTCATGTCAGACCTCGAAGACAACCTAAAATCACTTAACAAGTGGAAAAGAAAGCATGACCAACCAGAGCTTACTCAAGACGATCTAATGATAAAGCTTTTCGAAGAAGTATCATACGTATGGCCAAAGGTGGGATTTCCTCCATTAGTTACTCCGTATAGTCAATACGTTAAGAATCTTGCACTATTAAATGTAGTTCAAGTTGAAAAAGGTAGAGAGCGATGGTCTATGATAGCCGACAATGTTTGGGATATGATGCTTGGCAAAACAGGTAAACTTCCCGGACCACTTGCACCTGAGCTAGTAGAATTGGCAAAAGAGCAAGGTCGCGAATTTTATACAGGCAACCCACAAGATCTTTATGCCGATCAATTAGATGAGTTACGTGCCGAAATGAAAAAGAACAATTGGAGTACATGTAAAGATGACGAAGAACTATTTGAGCTTGCCATGCACCCCGAGCAATACAGAGCATACAAATCTGGCGATGCACGTAAATATTTCCTTGCCGACCTCGAAAAGAAAAGAGCAAAAAGTGAAGATACTGAATTAACAGATTCAACAGAA
>JAAZCL010000446.1 GCA_012513315.1 Bacteroidales bacterium
CTTTATAATTTAGACTTTGGTTGATTATTTTATTCTTACTCTTCTAAAAATGCATCCATTGCTTTGGTTGGACGTCCATCTTCTCCCCATGCACTTAGTGCATAATGGCTCCACGAACGTGCACCTTGTGGCTCCCAATAAAAGACTCCTAAGCCATTATTATTCGGGACTTCTCTCACTTTTTGAATTACTGCTTTAAGCATATTGTAGGTGTTATTTGGTTGAACATCTTCTCCGCCAACTTCTACAACCATTACTTCTTTATTGTATCTATTTGCCATATCGATTAGATTGGCGCCTAGGTCATCAATAACATCTCTGTAATCTGGTTTGCCATCTAACCACCATGGGTAGAACGACATGCCGATAATATCATATTTAGCACCATGCTCCTCGGCATTGTCAAACCACCAGCGAAAACGTTCGTTGTTGTTCCCCTGATCGACATGTAGGATTATTTTTGAAGAGGGGCTTACTGCTTTAACAGCATCATAACCTTTGTTTAATAATTCTACTAATTGTGGCCAGTTGTCTGTATGCCCTTCGGGGTGAATCATTCCACTAGGAATTTCATTACCTAGTTGCACCCACTCAGGATATATTCCTTCTTTTTTAAGATCATCAATTACATCATATGTGTAATCATACAGGGCTTGTTTTAGTTCTTCAAAATTGAGTCCCTCCCAATCTTTGGGCTTATTCTGCTTACCAGGATCTACCCAGCTATCGCTATAATGGAAGTTGATCATAACCTTCATGCCCCATTCTTTGGCTCTCTTTGCCATTGCAACTGTTTCTTCTTTGCGGCAATGACCGCTTTGTGGGTTATCTGAAGGGTTTACCCATGTTCGTAATCTTACAGAGTTTATACCGTGATCTTTAAGAATCTTAAAGCAGTCTTCTGGCTCTCCATTATCATTGTAGAAAATATATCCACTAGCTTCCATTTGTGGTAACCAGCTAATATCTCCTCCCTTGGCAATAGTAGTAAGGGGTAGCTTTTCTACATCTTCGGATCTTTTACAAGCTGAAGTTGTAAGTATTACTGCCAAAAATATTAATACATATTTTATAAATAGCTTGTTCATCTTTTTTCATTTAAGTATTCTGGTTATTCTTTCAAATTTGTCGTTAAAAAGCTTTAGAATTTTTAAAGCAAAAAAAAGCACGGCAGTAGTTGCCGCGCTTTTTTAACTGTATTTTATTGCTTTACAATTGTTCCCTTGTACTGCTGTGAGTCGGATAGATCAAGTGTAATTGTATATGTACCTTCTTCAATTGAGATATTGTCACCTCCATAAGAAAGATTGCCTATACTTCCACCTAGGTTTATACCCCAGTCGTTATTAGCACGGAATTTAAACTGACCTGCATTAAGCTCGGTAGTTATATTCCATACACCTATTTCAGGATCATATGTCATTTCAGTGTCTGCATCCCATCCACCTGCGGTAGCATCTCCTACAATTCCCCATACTGTATTTGTGACTGAATATGTATATGGTGATCCAGATAGATCAACATC
>JAAZCL010000447.1 GCA_012513315.1 Bacteroidales bacterium
GAAGGATGTTTAGCAAGGGTGTGAATAATCGATAATACATTGATGTCAATATGATCTTCAATTGTTTCATCATCTTCATTGAGAATCCAGTTAATGCGTTGACTGTCCTTTTTAATCTGTATCTTTTCTTTTAAATGCCTTAGATTAAAAGCTAGTACAGCATTGGTAGCAAAGTCATTTTCGATTTCAATGGTGATTGTTCCACTGGTTGCAGCAGTTAATGCACGTGAACCAAGCAGTGCATCCTGTCCTGCTAAGTTACCTTTCTTAGTGTGATGCACTAATAGAATGCATATAGAATATTCCATCGCGAAGGAAGATATAGATTTTAAGAAACTATAATTATCGGTGTAACGATCAATATCATTCAAATCATATAAGTTGGCATAACAATCAATAACAACAAGTTTAAGATCAGCAATTTTATCTTCTAATGAGTAAAGTATATAATTTCGCATTCCACTAAAACTACGAGCATTTTCAAAGTTATAAATTAGTTGATCACTTCCTTTAAGATTAAGGGCTTCAACACGGCTTTGAGTTTGTGAAGCATAGTTGTCATTATCAAAATAAATGACAATTCCTTGATGAGTGTTTCTGCCTAAGTAACTAGTACCATTAGCAACAGCGTTTGCTAAAGATGTAACAATCATTGATTTACCAACCTTACTAGGGCCAGCTAGAATATACAATCCAGGCTTTAAAAGTCCTTCAAGTACATCTTGGTTTGATTCTATGAAATCATAATTCATTAATTCACGTTGTGTGAAAATTAAATCGTTCAGTTGAGTAACCTCCTTTCATCTAAATTTTTGTTTGATGAAAGGATAAAGTTTTGATATAATCTAAGTGTCAAGTTAGATAGGGAACTCTATCCTTATCAAGTATGATTCCGTCACGTCGACTTATCGATATAGCGGAATCTTTTCTTTATCCATATTCTTGTTTCATCACGCTACCTCCTTTTCTAGATATATAAATTGATATAACAACATATATTAATTTATATCCTAAACAAAGAATATCACAATGATATTAAGATTGCAATAATAATTTATTCAAAAAAATAAACTTTTTCTATCTTTTATATTTTAAATACTCTATAATGAAGAAGAAAGGTAAGGAACTATTATGTCATTTTCAAAGTACTTAAAAGAATTACGAACTCAAAAAGGATTGACCCAGCAAGAACTTGCCGAGTCTTTAAATATTTCTTTGCCAAACATCAAAACAATTGAAGCTGGTAAGACAAGCCTACCCAGTATGAGGTTACTTGAATCTATAGCTTTATATCAAAATGAAACACAAGGTGAAGTTCTGAAAGAAATTATTTTTAATGAACCATCCGTATTAAAACGAACGATGCCATTACATCTTCAGTACTATATAGCGTGGCAGTATGTAAAAGGGTATACCTTTGATTTATTTCCAGAATACTATTGTCATAGTGAATACGTTGGGAATAAACAGTACATTTGCTTATTAACCAAGAAACGTGAAGCACAAGTCAAAATAATGATTGATGATTTACTGGATACAAACTACAATGTGGTCACAGACATTCTAGAAAATAAAGAAGAACTAAGAAACGTCTTAATTGAAAAACTAGTCATTCTTGGAAATATAGAAGGTCTTCCAAAGATTCGGGAATATCGATTTATCTTAGATGCAAATCATAAACTACATTTAGAA
>JAAZCL010000448.1 GCA_012513315.1 Bacteroidales bacterium
CAGGTGAAAAAAAGGAACTTACCCCTAAACCTTTTAGACTTCAACTTACAACACCTGAAGGGTAATATTTAATTTATTTTCACACGTAGAGCAACACAATGATAACCTTCTTTATTATCTTTGCATTAACTAAATATAAATTTTGATTATTAGGAACAATAATAAATAACTAACACAGATGAAAAGATTCCATTTCGCATTGATTTTAGCCGGACTGCTAGTTTTAGGTGCTTCTTGTAAACCTAAACAGAGTGCTTATAAACAAGTATACGAGGCAGCAAAAGAGAGAGAGATCCAACAATCTGCTTCACAACCAACCACTGTGATTAAAGATGCCAGTCCACTTCCTCCTGTAGAAGTATCGGTGAGAAAAGAGAAAGTAGAGCCGGTTTATGCTACAGATGCTGCGGGATTAAAAAGATTTAATGTTGTTATAGCGTCACTAAGTGTGAAAATAAACGCTGAATCACTTAAAAGCCGTATGGAAAATGAAGGTCATCAGGTAATTCTTGCCGAAAATGAGCAAGGTATGTATCGAGTAATTGTTGCTAGCTATGATGATAAAAATCAAGCAGCTGCAAAGCGTGAAGATATTTACAGGACTTATTCAGCTAAAGGTAATACTGACTTCCTAAGAAGAACCTACGGGGTTCCTTTCAACGATCTTTGGATTTTAGAAAGAGAATACTAAATTGTTAAACCAAGTTGTATAAATATACTCCTTATATATTAAGGTAGGAAAAGCTGTCCGTTATTCTTAATGAGACAGCTTTTTTAATAGAAGTAGATATGAAAGTACAATTTCTTGGAACCGGTACATCTACTGGAGTACCCCAAATTGGTTGCAGATGTGAAGTTTGCATTTCCGAAGACTTAAGAGACAAGCGGTTGAGATCGTCTGTAAGAATAGAGGTGGATGGCAAGGTGTTGCTAATTGATTGTTCTCCCGATTTCAGAGAACAGATGATGAATCTTCCTTTTACCAAAATAGATGGGATAATTTTCACACATGAACATTACGATCATGTAGGGGGAATTGATGATTTGCGTCCATTTTCTCAATTTGGATCTGTTGAACTTTATATGGAGTGTCATTTAGAGCAAGCCGTTAGAGAACGTATGCCATATTGTTTTGCTCCACTTAAATATAAAGGTGTTCCAGATTTGAGAATTAATAAGATAAATGAGAAAGATCGTTTTTATATTGGAGATACACCAATAACACCAATTAGAGTTATGCATTACAAACTTCCAATACTGGGGTTTAGAATTTATAACTTTGCTTATTTAACTGATGTAAAGTCTATTCCCGAGGATCAATTTAGTAAGCTACGAGGGTTAGATACTTTGGTAATAAGTGCTCTTCGCAGAACAGAACATATTTCACATCAAACACTTGGTGATGCTTTGAGGTTATCTGAGAAGATAAATCCAAAAAGAACTTATTTCTCTCATATGAGTCACGAAATGGGACTTCATTCCCAGATAGAAAACGAGATACCTGCAAATAAGCATTTTGCATATGATGGATTAGAGATTGATGTTTTTTAACCATAAAGTACGCAGCGTTTTAATACAAAACACATCTTAATAGTATAATTTATATATTGATTTGTATATTTGTATATCATAATTCATGTGTATCAATTGAATTAAACTATTTATCGATAAGATAGTCTGACTTATAGGTAGATAAAATATTAAAAAAAACAACATAAAGAAAGGGAGAGACTATGAAAACTAAAAAATTACTACTTGCAGTTTTATTGGTCACAATGCCTCTGCTTATATTTGCTCAGGAATGGGACGATATTTATGCAGATCCTTCCCGTAACGAAACTGTTACAGTACAGAAGAAAAGCGACTCTGAGCCACAAAAGAAGAGAGTGGTTATAGTACAGGGTGATGTATCAAATATGGAAGTTGTGGCAAATGGAAGAGACTTAGACGAATATAATCGCCGAGGAAACTCAGATGACTCATTGCAAGATCAAAGCGATGATCAATTAAACGATTATCAAGAATATGAATATACTGACAGAATAGTTCGTTTTCACGAACCGGAATCTAGCATAAGAATAACTGGTGCAGACGAGGTGATTGTTTATGTGGGAGACGACTTATATGAAGGTTATAACAATAGAGGCTGGAACAACAACTTTTATTATGGTGCCGGATGGGGATCATTTTATCCATGGTACGACCCATGGTATTACGGTGGTTGGTACAGTCCATGGTGGTCTTACAGTCGCTGGTATAATCCATGGCATTATGGATATGGTGGTATGTACGGAGGCTGGAACAGATGGCACAGTCCTTGGAACTACGGATATGGCGGATGGTATGATCCATTTTATTATGGAGGATATTACGGAGGATACTATGGTTACGGTTACGGTTATGGTGGATATGGTTACGGTGGCGGATATGGCCATGGCTTTTATGATGGATATTATAGCAGCTTAACTAATAACCGTTCTGGTAGAAGCTCAGGATCATATCGTACTAGTTCAGCTAACAGAACAACAAATAGTGCAGCACTATCTGGAAGAACTTCAACCAGTGGAACGAGAAGTGCATTAACTGGAAGAACTTCAACTTCAAATACACGTAGTGCTATTACAGGAAGAACTTCAA
>JAAZCL010000449.1 GCA_012513315.1 Bacteroidales bacterium
AAGTGGCAGCAATGAGCCGCTCTCAACTGTATAGAAAGCTAAAAGCAACGTTAGATATGTCTGTTTCTGAATTTATCCGGGTTCATCGTGTTAAGTTGGCATCAGAATTGTTTAAAAATAAGAACCTAAACGTTACCGATGTTTGTTACTCATCAGGCTTTACCGATACCTCTTATTTTTCAAAGTCATTTAAAGAAGTTTTCAAGGTTCCCCCTACCGAATATCGTAAAAAACTTCATGCCGAAAACGATTCTGAAATTGAATAAGCTTCTTGTGCGATAGATATATATGATGATATTAGTAAGTACTGAATGTTTGGTAATAATATATCTCATTCTTTTTGTCTTTTGCTTAAAATCAATTCATTACAAAATAATTTGTCTTGTATTTCATGTTTTAGTGTCCCACCACTCCGTTTTCTCTTCATTTTGCTCACTTTCAACATAATGCTACAATTATTTGAGACTATAGTCATAGTAGATTTATGCTTTTGATAGTAAATTTGTTTTCAAAGATATTCCACTGCAAATAAATTAAAAAAACTATTAAACATGAAAAAAATAATCTTTACACTCACCTTAGCAATTTTAGCAGCCTCAATGTCCTTTTCTTCGTGTGGAGATAGCTCTAGAAAAGTAGATAGTCCTCAAAAAACTGCTGCAGATAGTAAACTCGGAAAACTAGATGTTGAAATTCCAGCTGCGCTTAGAGATAAACCCGAGGTTGTGGCTTATATCCACGATATGAGTAAGGTAACAGATGAGTATGCTATTTTAATAGATAAAACTTTAGAGGATTTTGGAGACTATGAGAATTTAGACTTTGACAATTTAAGTATGATGGATAAAATAAAGGTAATGAAAGCCTCTGCTGAAATTGGGTTTAAGTCTATGGATATGATGACTAAGTGGGCAGAGCATCACGACAAATTAAATTTATTTAAAGAAGACCTTACAGAAGATGAAGCTTTGGCTCTAGAGACTGTAGTAAATAGATTTGGAGAACGTATGAAACAAATTGAAAAAAAACACACTAAGTATTTTAACGAAGAGTAGCTCATATCATTATATATAAAGTAATAAACAGAAGTAAAAACGAATATAAATATAAAAAGTAATGGAAAAAATAATCAGTACAGCAAAGCAATTTATTCTAAGCCCTAAATCGGAATGGGAAGTAGTTAAAAGCGACAAGGATACTGCGCATCAGCATGTTATGAAATATGTGTTGCCATTGGCATTGATTTCAGCGGTAGCTATATTTGTTGGTGTAGGACTCATTGGATATCGAGTGTTGGGTTATAGAATTCAATCTGTTAGTGGCGGTTTGGCACAAGCTATCATGTCGTTAGCCTCAATATTAATTGGTGTGTATCTTTCTGGCTTTGTAATCCATAAGCTAGCACCTACTTTTGATACAACCGTTAGCCTAGACAAAGCTGTTAAGCTAGTGGGTTTCTCCTACACCGCCATTTTACTGGCTGGAATTCTTAATATATTTCCTCCCCTTGCTTTTCTTACTTTTCTAGGAGGTCTTTACAGCCTCTACATTCTTTATATTGGTTTCAAGCCAATGACAAATGTGTCGGATGAGAAATCTACGAGCTATTTCATTGTTAGTCTACTCGTAATTGTAGGAGTGTATGTAATTATAGGAATGATTTTAGCTGGAATTATTGGAGTGTTAGGTTTTACAGCATTAGGAGGTTTCTAAATAGCTTTTCTTTTTTTAATTCTACTTTAAGCTAAACAGGTAACAACTATTTTTTTGGATTCATAAAGCAATATGGTTGTTGTTAAGTTATCTGTTTTAATTCAGGTTGGCTCGATAGGCTTACCTGAATTTTTTTATTTACTTTATTGTACCTACATCCATTTTACAGAAAACGATTGCATAAATTTAATGTTACCTCTGTTTTCTCTTGCATTTTGCTTCTAAACATGTTGTAGAGCGGCATTGCTGTTAGATCATTTCTTGTTGGAGCGTTTTGCACATACCTCGAAAATGATTTTAAATAGTTATATTTGTTTGATAATTAAAATATAAATACTTATAAACGACCATATTATGATAAAAAGAAACATTATGCTATTACTGTTTAGCTTTACGCTAGGGTTTTTAAGTGCACAATCACTTAAATCTCCCAATGGAGAGCTAGTGCTTAATTTCTCTGTAGATGCAGTTGGCACTCCAGTGTATGAATTGCATTACAAAGGCAAGCCAGTTATCAATCCTAGTAAGTTGGGACTGGAGCTTATTGGCAACAGTCAAGAAGAGTTTAACAGTGAAATTAAGAATGAAAAAGATCATGCCACATCATTGTACGATGGGTTTCAGGTTGTAGATATTCAAAATTCCACTTTCGACGAAACATGGCAACCTGTATGGGGCGAAACCGAAACTATACGTAATCATTACAATGAAAT
>JAAZCL010000450.1 GCA_012513315.1 Bacteroidales bacterium
GCATACGGACTAATCGCAGCCGCCGAAAAAGCCGGAGTAAAACTTTTTCTAGGCTCCTACCCCATCACGCCGGCCACCGATATCTTACAGGAACTCTCAGCAAGGAAAGACCTGGGTGTAAAAGCATTGCAGATGGAAGATGAAATTGCAGGTATAACTTCTGCCATTGGTGCTAGTTTTGCCGGCTGCTTAGCTGCAACTTCCACTTCTGGTCCAGGTCTTTCATTAAAAAGTGAAGCCTTAGGCTTAGCTGTTATGACTGAATTACCCCTTGTGATAATTGATGTACAAAGAAGTGGACCATCAACTGGAATGCCTACAAAAAGTGAACAGACCGATTTGAATCAAGCTTTATATGGAAGAAATGGAGAAAGCCCGTTAGTTGTGATGGCTGCAACAACTCCCATAGACTGTTTTGAAAGTGCTTATGAAGCCTCAAAACTGGCTTTAGAGCATATGACTCCAGTTATACTTCTGACTGATGGATATATTGCAAATGGATCTTCTGCATGGAAGATACCCGATATGAATGATTATCCAGCGATTAATGCACCATATGTTCAAGACAATTTTAAAGGGGAGGCAGAAGATTGGAAGCCTTTTCTTAGGGATGAAAACACCTTAGTGCGTTATTGGGGTGTTCCTGGAACGGCTGAATATATGCATAGAATTGGTGGATTAGAAAAAGATAAGGTCACGGGGGTAATATCATCAAATCCTGAGAATCACCAGTATATGGTTGATACCCGCAAACAGAAAATTGAAAACATTGCTGATTTTATTCCAGAACAAAATGTATTGGGAGATAAAGATGCAGACACACTTATTGTTGGGTGGGGAGGAACATATGGACATTTATTGGAGACTATGCTTCACCTTCACGACAGCGGCAAAAAAGTTGCATTAGCACAATTCAGACATATTTCGCCTCTACCAAAAAACACTCATGAATTGCTTAAAAGCTATAAAAATGTAATTGTAGCAGAGCAAAACAATGGACAGTTTGCTGCTTATTTGAACGGTAAGTTTCAAGATCTAACAAATATAATACCCTTCAACAGAATTGAAGGACAACCATTTAGAGTGAGTGAATTAGTAGAAGAATTCAGCAAAATAATGGAGGAACAATAAAATGAGTAGTATAGAAACAAAAAATATAGATGTTAAAGATATAAAGTATCAAAAATATCTCCCTAAAGATTTTAAGAGTCCTAACCCAATACGCTGGTGCCCCGGATGTGGCGATTATGCCGTCTTAACATGCCTTCAGAAAGCTCTTGCAGAGCTAAATGTTGAACCATGCAATACAGCTGTAATCTCGGGTATTGGTTGCTCATCGCGTTTACCATATTACATGAATACATATGGTTTTCATAGCATACATGGTAGAGCAAATGCAATTGCAACAGGAGTTAAGGTGGCAAATCCAGGATTGAGTGTGTGGGTTGCAACTGGTGATGGTGACTCACTTGCCATTGGTGGTAATCATTTTATACATACTATCAGAAGAAATGTAGATTTGAATATTCTCCTTTTTAATAATAAGATATATGGTTTAACAAAAGGACAGTACTCACCTACTTCGGCGCGTGGCTTTGTTTCAAAATCATCGCCTTACGGTACGGTGGAGGAACCATTTAGACCAGCTGAACTTACATTTGGTGCTAGAGGAACTTTCTTTGGTCGTGCTCTTGATGTGGATATGAAAAATCAAGTAGACACTTTAATTGAAGCAGCCAAACATAAAGGTACATCTGTTGTTGAAATACTCCAGAATTGTGTAATTTTTAATGATGGTATTCACGATAAGATTACGGATAGGACTTGGAAAGCAGATAATACTGTAGTGTTGAAACATGGCGAAAAGATGATTTTTGGCAAGGAAGAAAACAAAGGTATTGTACTAGATGGATGGAATCTAAAAGTAGTTACAATTGGAGAAGATGGTTATACAATGGATGATGTGCTTGTTCATGATTGCACAACACAGGATAATACACTTCACCAAAAATTGGCTCTGATGGATACTGCTGATGGACTCCCTGTAGCATTAGGTGTGATTCGCAGTGTTGAAGCGCCTACATATGAAAGTGACTACGAGAAACAAATAGCTGAAGTACAAGAAAAAATGCCTAAGAAGTCTTTCACAGATTTTCTCTTAAGCCAGCCTAACATTTGGGAAGTAAAGTAAATACTTACTCCCCCCCCTTTCTACGATGGATTTCGCTTTTAATTAGTTGCAACTCGCGACTGGTTTGACCTTTCATTGAGCTATTTTCTCTTGCTCTGCGAAATAAGTAGGGCATCATTGTTTTTATTTCTCCGTATGGAAGATATTTTACAACATTATATCCATTCTCTGCAAGGTTATATGTAATGTGATCACTCATGCCATACAGCTGAGAAAAATATATACCCGGATGATTTCTGTCTAAACCCTTTTCGTCAATAAGCTGGGCCAATAGCAATGAGCTATGCTCGTTGTGTGTAGCAACCATAAAGTCTATAGTATTATGGTTTTCTATCATATAATTAATTGCGGCATCAAAATCTCTGTCGGTTGCTGCTTTATTAGGTTGAATTGGTGATGGATAACCATGCTCCAGTGCACGCTCTCGCTCTGCTTCCATATATGCTCCCCGAACTATCTTTAGTCCAAATCTAAACCCATTTTCAATTGACATACGGTGATGCTTTTTCAGCCTCTCCAGAGCGTCGTGCCTATACATTTGATAGGTGTTTTGTACAACAGCTTTTTCTTTATTGAATTTAGCCATTTCTTTCAAAACTATTTTATCCAAGATAGGTTGAATCCATGTTTGTTCTGAATCAATTAACACTGGAACACCTAGCTCATAACCTCTTTTAAATATAGCATCTACCCTATCTTCTATTGCCTTGAATCTCTGAGACTCATCGGGAGTAAGTGGCACATTTGAACATACTTTTGTGAGCAAGTCTAAACTAGCAATTCCTGTAATTTTAAAGGCACTAAATGGTACATTCTTATTTTTATTAGCATACTCTATGGTTCGTATTATTTCTCTGCATGTAGCTTCAAAAAGCTCTTCAGATTCTTCACCTTCGAGTGCATAATCAAGAATTGAACCTACATTACTATTAGCCAACCGTTCGATGGTTTTCCCACAATCGGTTATTGAGGTTCCACCTACGAAATGCTTGTAAATTGTGTTACGAATAATAGGTTTTACAGGGAACTTAACTGCAAAAGCAATGTTTACAAGTTTTTCACCTATTTCCACCAAGCTCTTGCTATTCATTATTCTGAAAAGTTGATATGCTTCTTTCAGGGCATGGTTAGATTGATTGTGAAAGGCTAGTTTGGTATTATAAAAATCTACCTGTGTTGTTTTAGTAGTTTGCATTTGATTCTGTTAAAGAAGTATTAAGATTCCACAAATATAGATATATTTTTTATATATTTGTAAAACAAATCAGATCGTTTTATCTCTTTAATCCACATGCCATTATTGTTAAATTAATAGTTCCGGCCAATGATTTCTTAAGAGGGAAAGATCATAACCTATAAAAAATAATAACTATGCCTAAAGGTGTTTATAAATTACCGGATTTTAAAAATGAACCAGTTTTGAGTTATGCTCCGGGAACTGCAGAAAGAGTAACTTTAAAGCATAAATTAGCTGAGCTTAATAAAGGAGAAGTGGATATTCCTATGATTATTGATGGGAAAGAGGTACGCACAAATGACAAGAGAGATATTAGACCTCCGCACAATCATCAGCAACTTTTAGGTCATTATCATCAAGGCAACAAAAGTCATGTTCAAATGGCTATAGATGCGGCTTTGAAAGCAAAACCTGCTTGGGAGGCAATGAATTGGGAAAGCAGAGCGGCTATATTCTTAAAAGCAGCAGACCTAATAGCTGGTCCTTATCGTTCGGATTTTAATGCCGTGACTATGATTGGACAGTCTAAAAATGCCTTTCAATCTGAAATTGATGCTGTATGTGAGCTTATCGACTTCTATCGTTTTAATGCGAAGAACATGATAGAGATTTATAAAATGCAACCCAACTCATCACCTGGTGTTTGGAATAGAATGGTATGGCGTCCGCTTGAAGGGTTCATATTTGCTTTATCACCATTTAACTTTACTTCTATTGCAGCTAATTTGGGAGGAGCTCCAGCTTTGATGGGAAATACAGTTGTTTGGAAGCCCTCGAAAACAGCAATATACTCTGCACACTTAATTATGAAGGTGCTTAAAGAGGCAGGACTTCCCGATGGTGTCATTAATCTTGTATATGTTGGTGGCAAAGAAGCCACTGAGGTTATTTTTAATCATCGCGATTTTGCAGGTTTGCATTTTACTGGCTCAACAGCTGTTTTTAATAGTATGTGGGGAACAATTGGTAAGAATATATCTAAATACAAGTCATATCCGCGTATAGTGGGTGAAACAGGTGGCAAGGATTATATATTTGCTGAAGAAACTGCAGATGCAAAGCAGGTTGCAACTGCTATCACACGTGGTGCATTTGAATATCAGGGTCAAAAATGCTCTGCAGCATCACGGGCGTTTATCCCTTCAAATATATGGGAAGAAACTTTGAAATATGTAAATGAAGACCTTTCTAAAGTGAAGACGGGTGTTGTAGAAGATTTCTCTAATTTTGTTAATGCTGTAATTGATGAGGACTCATTTGACAAACTATCAAAAGTTATAGATGATGCAAATGCATCGCCCGATGCGGAAGTAGTTTGTGGGGGCACATATGACAAGTCTACAGGCTATTTCATTCATCCAACAGTAATTCAGGCAAAGACTCCCGACTATATAACTATGAAGGAAGAACTGTTTGGTCCAATCCTTACAGTTTATGTATATGAACCAAAGGACATGGAGCAAACACTTGATATTCTTGATAGCTCTACTGACTATGCACTAACGGGTGCAATTTTCTCTTCTGACAGGTATATGATTGAGAAGTTAACTTCGCGATTAATGCATACTGCGGGTAATTTCTATATTAATGATAAGCCAACTGGTGCAGTTGTAGACCAACAGCCATTTGGGGGTGGACGAGGATCGGGAACAAATGATAAAGCCGGTTCTGTTTTCAACCTTTTACGCTGGGTTTCACCTCAATGTATTAAGGAGACATTTGTTACTGCAACAGATTATATGTATCCAAATTTTCTAGAAGAGTAA
>JAAZCL010000451.1 GCA_012513315.1 Bacteroidales bacterium
ATATAAATTATGATTATTGCCGTAGATTTCGATGGAACTATAGTAGAACATGAATACCCGAAAATGGGTAAGCCTATTCCGTTTGCTATAGAAACATTACTTGAGATTCAGAAAGATGGTCACAAATTGATATTGTGGACAGTGCGCCGTGGAGAATATCTCCAAGAGGCGGTTGATTACTGTGCTAAGAGAGGACTCCATTTCTTTGCTGAAAACGAAAACTACCGTGGAGAGACAATTGAAAAATCAGAATACTCACGCAAATTAAAATCCGATCTGTTTATCGACGATCGTAATCTAGGTGGGTTGCCTGACTGGGGCGTTATTTATAATGTTATAAAAGCTATGGATGCCGGACACCCAAACCCGCTCGCACTTTTGGCAGGCAACTCAGCAATGCCCGAAAAGAAGAAACGGAAAGGTTGGTTTAGATGTTAAGATTGTTCAGACGTTAAGTTTGTTAAACTGTAAGAGTAAACTACAATATTCTGAAACTCCAAGAAACCAAGACTACAAGAAATTAAAAAAGCAGGAATCATTACCCTGCTTTATTAATATACCAATAGCGGTTATTTAGGACTAACAGTTATAACTTTCTAATCGTAATCAATCTTTTTTCTTGTTCTTACCTCCATAGCCATAACCATAACCATAACCGTAGCCATAACCATATCCATACCCACGGTGAAAATCTGCTACATCATTAATTACAAGAAGCATATTTTTTAATTTATTCTGCTCCATAAGGCTGTTAGCAAATCTGATATTACCCTTACTAGAGTAATCCATTCTGCAAACATAAACTGTTGCATCCGTTACCCTACTCAACACCAAAGTATCCGTTATCATAGCCGCTGGTGCAGAGTCGATAAATATATAATCAAACTCTTCTTTCAACTTCTCAATTGCAGTGTCAAGCGAAGTACGCGAAAGTAGTTCAGCCGGGTTAGGCGGTATTGGTCCCGCTGGCAACACATAAAAGTTAGGATGCAATCCCGTTGGAATTACAAGTTTGTCAATATACTTTTCGAAGCCCGATAAATAACTTGTGATACCATCCTTAGTTTCAAGACCAAGGTACTCCCTTAATCTAGGAATTCTTAAATCAAGCCCGATAAGCAATACTCTCTTATTCAGTAAAGCAGTGCTCAAAGCCAAATTGATGGCAATAAAAGTCTTACCCTCACCCGATACAGTAGAGGTAATCGAAACCACCTTATTATCCGAACCAAGTGTAAGTAGTAAATTGGTGCGAGCCATTCTAAAAGCCTCATCAATAGGCTTAGTTTCATTCTCCTCAACCACCACATTTTTATCATCATTATGTTTAGGAATCTCACCCAACACTGGCACCTTGTTTAGCCTGTCCACGTCAGCCCTTGTGCGTAGTTTAAACTGCAAAATATCCATCAGATAAATAATCCCTGCCGGAATCAATATACCAAGCATTAAAGCAGCCAGCAGTAAAATCATCCTTCGTGGAGAAACCTGACCCCCCGTAAGAGCCTCATCAAGCACCTTAGCGCTATTAGCAGTAGCAGCCAGTTCAAGTGCATTCTCCTCACGTTTCTGCAGCAACATCAAAAACAAGCTAGCCTTAATCTGCTGCTCACGAGAAAGCTCCATAAACTCCCTTTCTTGAGTTGGCATAACTCCAACTCGTCCACCATAAATATTGGCCTGATTACGAGCATCACGGCGTTGAATGCTCAGACCCTGTTGCACACTATTAATAGAAGAGTTAATATTTTCCCTCAATCCCGATATCTGATCCTCCAGCCTTATCATTGCAGGGTTATCAGACGTCATGCTCTGCGAAAGCCGTTCACGTTCCAAAACCAATCGGTTATACTCACTAGTAGTAGCCGCCAAATTAGGATCTTCAAGTCCAACATTTGCAGGAATAGTTTTATTTTTATTATTAGGATTATTCACATAATCGTTCAACGAGTTCACAACATTCAACTGAGTTTCCACCTTCACAAGTTGCTGTTCATACTGGCTACCCATCTGCATATTACGCTGAAGGTCAACCTGTAAGTCGCTCAACCCCTCCTGTTGCTTATAGTCCTCAACGCTTCTTTCGGCCTCACTCAGTTCGCGGTCAATAATAGCAATTCGTTCGTTTATAAAAGATTGAGTATTAAAAGCCTTCATCTTATTATCCTCAATGGTTTCGTTGTTATACACCTCTACAAGCATATTCAGAAAATCTTTTCCTTTCTCTGGGTAGGGTGTATTTATAGAAAGATTAAGCACAGAAGACTGTTTGGAGGCCTGCTGCACAGATAAGCTACCTCTATACTGTCTGATAATGGAATTAGGATGCATAATCATAACAGTCATATTGTTATTTCCCATTTCTATTCCCGGTCGTTTCGTAAAACTAATAATCCCATGTGGGGTGTGCAATACAGCCGGTAGCGAAGCAAACACAGTGTCAATCTGCTCCGTCGCATTTAAAAGCCCCGACACAGTAACCGTGTTTGTCTCATTATTTGTAGATATCTCAAAAGATATGTCAGTATTAAGGCTGTCTAGTTTGCCCTGCTCCATACTCACAATAACAGGGCTCTCCTTATATAAGTCAGTCTTTTTAATCCTGCCACTTACTATGTACGAAGTGTGCAGGTTAAGTCTATTAATAACGTTCCTAATTATTGAACGGCTTTGTAAGATATAAATCTCATTCTCTAGATTAGTTACTGCACCAAGCCCACCTAGTTGTAAGCCGTCCATACCACCAATTGAGGGCTCAAATCGTTGGTTTCTAGCTTCTTTTAAAACCACACTAGAAGTTACATTATAAATAGGAGTTGTATATCTCAGGTATAAAAACACTGCAATAAGTGCCACAACAATACCCAACACAAACCATTTCCAGTATCGTACAAAACGCATCACTATTTCCATAATTGAAACAGCTTCACTATTTGCAAGATCATTGTTATCGGGTTGCGAAACGGAATTCAAATCAGTCATTCGAGAAATTTATATTGAAATTAAAAAATATGTCTATCAACATTGCATAAACAAATAGAACAAGAATTGGTTTATTTACTTAAAATATTAACCAGCAATCCGGCAAGAGAAATTAATATTGGTGTTCCAGATATCCAAAGGCTAGTTGCACTACCAATTTCCGAGCTCTTCGCTTTAGTCTTATTAGGCTCCACATACACAACATCGTTTTGCTGTAGAAAATAGAAGGGCGAATAAATAACAGTAGGATCATTTAAATTCAAAACAATCACACTCTGATTGCCATTAGCATCCTCCCTTATAATCTTAACATTATCACGTTTACCATAAATGGTCATGTCTCCAGCCATTGCTAGCGCTTCAAAGATATTAACCTTTTCGTTCATGATAGTAAAAGTGTTAGGACGAGCCACTTCACCCAGCACCGATATCTTGTAATTAACAAAACTCACAGTTACAACAGGCGGTTCCTTCAAATATTTTAAGAGCAAATCTGTAATCTTCTGCTCCGCTTGCCTTTTCGTTAAGCCACTTAAAGTAACCATTCCCACTACAGGAAAGTTAATCTGCCCGTTATTATCCACAAGATACTTCTGCAGCGATGGCTGAGAATAAGTACTAGATCCGGTAGTTAAACTCGGAACAGTAAGGTTAAAAGGTTTTACCGCCTCAGGGTCAGTAGCCACAACCGTAATTGTCAGCAAATCTTTTGGCAATATCTGTGCATCATACAAGGGTGTAGTTTGCATATAACCTGTCATATCCAGTTCACCAGCTTTTTGAATATAAGCTACATTCCTCGATCCACTGCAGGCGGCTATACTTAATGTAGTAATAACCAATGTAATAAAATAAAACAATTTCTTCATAAGAATAGTATTTGTTAAATTGTTATGCGCAAAAATAGCATAAATAGCCGAAAAAGCAACTCATTAATTCTATAATAGTTATCAGAAGTAGATAATAGGGAGTTATTTCTACAAACCACTTTGTCATGTTGTTCATTAATATAAAAAAACTACTACCTCTTTTCAAAAAAGTAGCAGCTATAAATAAATGACTCCTTAATTGTGAAACCGTCCTTAGAACTTGAATAAGTTATATTGTTTTAAAATCGACTCTGAGGGAGCTTTTTTGTCGAGTACTAACCCATTTTTATTAAGAGATAGTTTGCACCCTCAGAGTAAATTTTAAATATCTGAGGGCTTTAAAGACCCTTGCCCTCAGAAATTGGAGTTTAGTGATTAATTAAAACTTAAAGCTTAAACCTGGCATTTTCAAATTCAATATCTATAACGACATGAAAAAAATATGGTTCATGAAATTAATATGCTTTAAATTTGATTAACCTAAAGGCGTGAAAATCAATATTTATTAGGTAAGATTCTGAAAGATGTGCATAATAATCCAACAAATGAGCATTTTTTAATTTGTTAATTCAACCGTAAAATGTTAATTTAGCAGAATTAAACAAAAAGAGCTTAAAATAAAGAAGTTAGCTAAATGTAACCTATAAAAGTACGAAATTTATTAATATAAAATCTTATTTAAATGCTTTCAACTAACACAAAAAGCCAATCTAACACAAGAGTAAGAAGAAAAAATATCAAATTCTCATTCTTAATTTCACTAATTATTCTAAGCTTAATTTCATGCGAAGAGGAAGAGTTAAACAGAGAGTCTAGCTGTAATGAAAATGAAGCTATATTCACAAGTACAATAAGAAGTTTCATAATAGAGTTCGCAAAAACAAGAGCGACAGGCACTAATTGGGACAAACAAGATGCAATTGGAATATATGCCATAGAAGCTGAACAAGAATTAAACGAAGAGTCAATCTATAATGGCTATAGTAATATTAAATACATAAATACAACTTCAGGAGAGGTAGCCAACTATTCGGCTGCAGACAACAAGATACTACTGCCAGTAAACAACCAAACGTTCAATTTCATTTCCTACTATCCTTATACATCTAATATTACCGAATTCACAATTCCCATTGATATAACTGTGCAAGAACCACGTGAAGATATCAATATAATGTATGCAACTTCAAAAGGACACACTTGGGATAACTCAAATGTAGAATTTGAATTCCAGCGTGTACTATCTTCAATTCTAATTCATTTGTCCTCAAAGGAAGGAATCGAATTACAAGATGCAACTATTATAATAGAAAATGCCAGCACAAATGCCACCTTCAATTTAGCAGATGGAGAGGTATCGGTTGGACAAGAAAAAAATGCTATCATCCCAAAAATAGAATACGATATAGACAAAAACGAACTCATAACTATTGCAACATTAATGCCCGGTCAGGATTTAAGCGATTTAAAAATTAAAATCAAACTAGCTAATGGCAATGATTACATATGTGTGCCCGATCAGTATATTCTTCCCTCGCAAGTAACCAGATGTTACGAGTTCAATTTAACGTACGACGATGTTGAATTAACAAGTAGCGGATCTACAATAAAAGATTGGGAGTATGATATAGATGACACAGTGCATATTCTCAAACCTGTTCCAAAAGATAATACGGAAGACCCAGATGAAGGAGAGAACCCAGATGAAGGAGAGTACCCAGAAGAAGGAGAAGACCCGGAAGAAGGAGATCCAGATGAAACAGAAGATACTGATGACCCAGAAGCTTTAGGCAACGGTACACAAGAAAAACCATATACAGTACAACAAGCAATTACTGCAGGAGGAGAAACTGCGTGGGTGGAAGGGTATATAATTGGTTTTGCAGAAAGAGAAAGCACAGGGTTTAGTTTAAATTCAGATGATTTTTCTACTGTATTTGCATTAAATAACATAGTTTTGACAGATAAAACTTCGGAAATTGACTTGGATTTAATGATTCTGATTGATTTTACTAATGACGAGCAAATAAAAGGTTCTCTTAACTTACAAGATAACACGCATTTATTATATCGAAAAATAAAAATACATTGTAATTTAAGAAATGTTTATGTTGTTCCTGGTGGCAAGAATGTCACCGACTTTGAGATCTTTCCCCAAGAATAAAAAGCAATACAC
>JAAZCL010000452.1 GCA_012513315.1 Bacteroidales bacterium
CAGAAAAAATGAAATCGAACGTATCGGGTTGATTTCATTTGATGTGCATTTGGACAGAGCCATACCGCGCGCCACCATTATCGGTGAAGCGGCCCACATTATTGCTGTAACGAAACTTAACAGAAAGCCCCAAAGCGGCATGTAAACACTCCCCAACTAACTAACTGATATATTGTATACATCTTTCCCATTTGAGACAATAGATGCTCTTACCAAATTCAACAATCACGGGATGTTCCGGTGGCTGTGCTTCCATGCCAGTTGCATAAAATTTGAAGATCTACAATTTAGGGGAAAAACACTGAAGAAAGAGGTATAAGTATGAAAAGTGACAAAGCGATACGCATAAAAAATATTACTGACATCTGCCATAGAGTAATAGGTATCGTCGAGTGCCATGCATGGATTACTACCTCCGTAATATTGATAAGCCCTATCGTTGTCAAACAGAGGCAGAGAAATTTTGCTGATTCTGAAATGAGTCCCTGAGCATACGCAACAGCAAGATACTGGTCGATGTAGGCAAATACAACTGATCCTCCAAGGACACGCGCTTCTGAGGCACCTAAAACATCCAGAAGCAGAAAAACTGGATAGGCAAGCATATCAAATATTATAGTCATGTCTGCTATTGCCAGAAGAATGGCACCAAACGTTATCATCAGAGGAATCGTCCCAAAAATAAGAGGTATGGCTATAGAAAGTGTTTCATGGAAATACAATTTGACATTCATGTGACGTGCTTTACTTATGCCTCTCAATAAAGCCCAGTTAAAGAGAGAGTGCCCATGCCTTTCATCCTGATTGGGAATATCATACTTGTCAGCACCACCATGATACGATTCTGGGATAGAGGTCAAAGGCCATATTCTCGGGAATATCAGTGCCAGCAAAAACATAGTAATATATATGGAAAAAACCACATGAGGAAATGCGTATCTAAAATTGAGAAGTGTAGTTATTGCATATATATTGTATATCCCGGTAAGCGAAAAACACGTCACCATCACTGCCGCTTCCCTGTCATTATAATAACCGCAATGATGCATTTTTGCAGTTATTACTACTGCCATTGAGCTGCTCCCGAACCATGATGCCATGCAATCGACGGCAGAACGACCAGGCACCCTGAAAAGAGGCCTCATTACGGGGCTTGCATAAACTGCAACAAACTGCACCAGACCAAAATCCAAAAGCAACGGTGCTGCCAGGGACATTATAAAAGTCAGGACTATCAGCTTAGGTGCCAAGTTCAATACTATCAGCTGAGCATCCTTGAAGAAGAGTCCAAACATGTCCTGGCTTCCCCAGACCGCCACCATAGCTATGGGCAAACTACAAAATCTTGCTGCAAACCAAAAAGGGTTGCAAATTAAGTTCTCCCTGAAAATCTGGTTTTTCATGACCCAATTAGGTCGGACTGAAGTCACAATAACATTTATCATCACAATAAAAAAAGAGACAGCTAAGACTAAATTACCAAGATTATTTTTCAGTAATGCCAACAGATACTCTTCGCTGCGTCCGATAAGCGTGTTGACATTGCCGTGCCATTCGAAAGGAAGCAAAAAAGCACAGACTCCAAGCACTGAAGGAATAATGAAAAGCGAGACATTTCGATCAATACGTGGGAATCACTCCACCTCCTAATCCGATAAAATTATAACAGAATAATCAGACAGTTTAAAACAAATAAATCTTACAACCTGAATCAGAGCGACTAGATTGTAAGATTTACGGAAAAAATAATCAGTTTTATAATGGGGTCTTAACCGCCAAGATAGGCCAGAAGAATGCCTCCTGCAAGCACAGAACCTATCTGCCCAGCCACATTCGCACCTACGGCGTGCATGAGCAGGTGGTTTGA
>JAAZCL010000057.1 GCA_012513315.1 Bacteroidales bacterium
TCAAAACAAAATCGATAAATCCGCTCGCGCGCATTTGTTAATGGGTATGTCGCTTTAGCGAAATTGTTTTAGTTTTCCTTTTCTGCTTCGCAGCACACCGATTACAAATAAAGCCATTTGGCTTTCCAAGTTTAAATGCATAATTCTTCTGTTTAATTATTGCTAGTTTACAAGGCAACATCAAGACCTTTTACATATTGATTTATAATATCTATGTATTGGTCAATTACTCTTAGTGATATCTTCGTAACAAAATTAATGTAATGCTCATCTTTGCCATCAAGATACAAAGTTTTCACACAGTTGAAGTCTCTTAGATATCTATCCACTGCTCTCATTGAGTGATTTATTTCTCTAGCGACTTTTAAAGGACTCTTTTTCTCTACTACACATTTATATATAATTTGATATTTATGTGTGATACAATTGCCTACATCTTGTATATTGCCAGGATGAGGAAGAGTTACATTGTGTTTGGTTTCATATACTTTCCTCATGTAAGACGCATAAGAACTAGATGTGCAAAGTAACAAGCTGACATCTCTCATCGAAAGCAATGCGTCTTGAGAGAAAGCCTCCTCAAGCATTCTCGCCACAACATTTTGTCTGTGCTCTGGCATTTTTAGACCATTTTCAAGCTTAGTAATATCATCGTCATTAATTAGTGTAAGTACAATTGGTACAAGTTTCATATTGTGAGCCCCTGATTTAGTATCCTTATGAACAGCATTCCAAAGCACTTGTCCAGGTTTTATAGTATTGATATCTCTGTTATTTGCATTAAATATTTTAATTAATCTATCTGCAAGAAAATCTCGAACATCTGCTCCAAATGTTTTAGGGAGCTGTGTTTCAAAAAAGTTTTCAATAGCTGGTTTTAAGAATCGATTATGGGCTGGTTTATAGCATTGCTTAGCCTTTTATATTGGTATCATATCATATTTTTCTATTGGTTTGGTAATCTTTTTTTTAATAATGTTTCCAACTCGTGTTTACGAGAGGGAACTATTGTGAAATGGGTTTGAATGTCAATATACTCTTCAGCTAACCGTTTTGATATTTTAGTTAGAAAAGCAATTGTATGTACATCATAACCCTCTTTCATTAAAGCCACTACCTGTTTAAATTTACCCACATAATTATCTACCGCTTTAACACTGTGAGTAGTTTTACGAGCAATCTCAGTGTACTCACTTCCCTTGACCCATTCTTTGACAATTAAAGAGCGATGCGATAATGTTCTTCCCATATCCTTTATTGTGGAACGTAGAGGAACAAATATATTCTGTTCTCTCAAAGCTTTTAAATCTCTAACTATAGTTCTCTCTCCACAACAGAATATACGATTCGCAATGTCTTCTACTGTAAGTAACCCGCCTTGCATAAAGGCTTCGTTGCAGATACGCGCTAATCGATGTTGTCTAAGCCCTGTAACACCCAACTTCTCTTTAATAGGCAAATCCTCTTTATCATCATTGATAGTGAGTGTTACGCTTATTTTTTGTGCATCTTTCAACTTTGTAGAAGGTGAATCCTCAGCAGATATTACAATGAATTTAGCTTTGCCTGGAGCTAGTTCTTGTGTGTAATCAAAGTGATTGCCATACACCCTATGAACTGAATCTAAGACTGCTTTGGCCTCAAAGGGAGAGCAGTTCATGCCTTTAATCATAGCGTTCGTAAACTGGTTGTCTAAACTCTTTGTTTCAAGACGAGACCATTTTTCAAGAGAAGAGTTATTGATCATGTCAGTAAAAATTAAGTGAATAAAATAAACAAGAGTACTTAAAAGACGCCTCTGTCAAGGCGGTTCCCAATGGAGATGCTTTTCGGTCAGGCTACGCCTTCCCTTCAAGCATCTCCATTGGGAAATAACCATCAAGAAAAGTATAACACAATTAATCAGCAAACAAATATATAAAGAATATATATTTATGTCAGGTGGCACA
>JAAZCL010000453.1 GCA_012513315.1 Bacteroidales bacterium
CAGTAGGGATAGTCGTTAACTGTCGTTAAAGTTGAGGTGGTTCAGATTTGCTGAGCAAATAAAGTGGTACCGCGATTTTTTTAAGTCGTCTTTATGAAAAAATATCGACGGCTTTTTATTTTATAGCCGTCAAGGAAGGGAATGTATTATGAAAAAATTATTATCCTTATTGGCTGTTATGATGATGGCTATGTGTCTGTTTGCATGTTCGTCTAAAGATACTACAGACGATGATACTGTAACTATTTCTGTTGGTCTATCTCCAGACTATGCACCTTATGAATCTTTAGATACTGCTGGTAATCTTGTTGGCTTTGATATCGATATGTTAAATTCAATGGAAAAACTTTTAAGTGAAGCTAATGGCAAAACTTATAAGTTTGAAATCTATCAAATGAGTTTCGATAATATCATCACTCAAATCCAAGGTGGTCAATTAAATTGCGGTGTTTCTGGTTTTACTTGGAGCGAGGAAAGAGAAAAAGCAATTACTTTCTCAACTCCATATGCTGGTGCAAAAGAAGTTGTGATGGTATTAGCTGATAGTGGCTATTCAGCATTAGAAGATTTACAAGGTAAAAAGCTTGCTGCTCAAACAGGATCAACTGATGAAAAACTTGCTCAAGAAGCTTTTGGCAAAGAAAATGTATCTTCAATTCAATCTGTTACTGATATGATTCCAGGTCTTGATGCTCATCAATACGATGCAGTTGTACTTGATGAAGCTGTAGCAACCTCATATGCATCTACTGGTAAATATGTTGTTCTTGATGAAGCTCTTGATAACGAATATAGCTATGTCGTTGTTGGTAAGGGCGATGATGAAACTCTTGCGATTATTAATCAAGCTGTTGAATTATTTGTTGCATCTGATGGATATAAGTCACTTTGTGAACAATATCAAATTTCACCAATTGAAGTTAAATAAAATGTGAGGGATAGAAATGTTTATTGCGTTTAAAGAAATCTTTACACTTGAAAATCTATTATACCTATTAAAAGGCACCGGATATTCGGTAGGGATTGCCATTCTATCCCTTTTCTTTGGCCTAATATTAGGGATACTAGGATCGTGTGGCAAAAGAAGTAAGAATATTATTTTAAAGGGCTTAGCTAATATTTATGTTGAAGTAATAAGAGGCACTCCGATGCTGCTTCAAATTTTGATTATCTTCTCGGTTATTCCATCTATCTATACTGCCTTTAGTGGAAAGATTATGAGAATGAATCCTTATTTAATTGGCGTTGTAGCTATGTCTATTAATTCTGGTGCATATCAAACAGAACTTATTAGATCTGGCATTAATGCGGTTGATAAGGGACAAACAGAAGCTTGTGAAACACTTGGCTTAAGCAAGTTTCAAACCATGAAATTTGTCATCTTGCCTCAAGCTTTCAAACATATCGTACCTCCAATGATATCCGAGCTTATTACACTTACTAAGGATACATCTTTAATAAGTACTATAGGTGCAGTTGAATTGTTGAAGGGTGCTCAAATTCTTGGAACTAACTATTATGATGTTATGTCTCCATATTGTATAGCAGCTGTATATTATTTGATTATCACTATAGTGATATCTTTAATTGGAAAGAAAATAGA
>JAAZCL010000454.1 GCA_012513315.1 Bacteroidales bacterium
AAATCAGGTCACGAAGTAGCATGGAGCCAGTTTGTTCTTCCATGGAAAAAAGAGGCATTGGATGTTGAACCCACAAACCTACGCGCACATTTTACACAAACAGAGAATGAAATTATTGTAAAAGGTGACAATTTTGAATATATAATCGACAAGAATTTAGGCGCTTTATCTTCAATGATGGTTGATGGAAAGAAAATGCTTAAATCGCCATTTTTAATGAGTGTATGGCGTGCACCAATGGCCAATGATGTTGATGATTGGGGCTCGGGATCTGCCCGTTCGTCAAACTGGCAAGAGGGATATGGTAATTATGTGTCGACTGAATTTTACTCTGCTGGAATAGACCAACCTTCATATTTTCCGGCATATACAAAAGTGTTGGAAGTAGATGGGAAAGTATATTTAAACATTAGGCAAATAGTGCTGTTTACAGATAAACCAATTACTGTTAGACCAGTATGGGGTATTCAGTATAATGGTGTGGAAAATATCTTCAATTTCATCATTAGCGGAGATGGCGAAATTACGATTGAGCACACTGCCAAGTCGCAGGGAAGAACTTTACCTTTATATTATCCGAGATTTGGACTTTCGGTAACACTTGATCAGAATATGAATCATGTTAAGTGGTATGGACGTGGGCCACAAGAAAATTATCCGGGAAGAAATAGTGGGTATAAAGTTGGTGTTTATTCTTCTACAGTTGATGAGATGTTCGTACCATATATTAAGCCGGGAGATTATGGTTTGAGAACCGACAACCGTTGGGTGAGAATGGTTGATGAGCAAGGTAAAGGTCTTGAATTTAAAGTTAATGAGTTATTTAATTTCAATGCGTATCCTTTTAGTACCGAAAACTTAACTAAATCAATTTACACATATCAATTGCAAAAGCAAGATGGCATAACTTTTAACCTCGATTATGAAACTACAGGAGTTGGTGATTCTTCGGCTGGTGTTTTGAGGAGTTATTGGGTTTATCCGGGCATGTTTAAACGAACGATAAAAATAAAGCCATTATTTTGAATGGACTTTTAATTTAAAAATGCCTTCCTTCTCAATATACCCGTTGGTATGTTTTAGTAAGTATTGAATAATTGAAGAATAATTGCAGATTCATTTTTTCTTATATATTTCTTTGTTTGCAGAAAAAGAGCTATTTTTGTATAAGAATTTAGATTATCAGACAAATAAAAAATTATTATTATGGTAAGTTATAAAGAACTGGGTTTAGTAAACTCAAAAGAGTTGTTTAAGAAGGCGATTGAAGGTGGCTATGCTATTCCTGCTTTCAACTTCAATAATATGGAGCAATTGCAAGCTATTGTTTCGGCATGTGTTGAAACAAAATCACCTGTTATCATGCAAGTTTCAAGTGGTGCACGCAAGTATGCAAATCAAACACTACTTCGTTATATGGCTCAGGGAGCGGTTGAGTATGCAAAGGAATTAGGTTATAACATTCCTATTGTTCTTCACCTTGACCATGGTGATAGCTTTGAGCTTTGTAAAGAATGTATTGAAAGTGGTTTCTCTTCGGTTATGATTGATGGTTCGCACCTTCCTTATGAAGAAAATATTGCTTTAACTAGAAAGGTTGTAGAATATGCTCATCAGCACGATGTAACTGTTGAGGGTGAGTTAGGAATTTTGGCAGGTATTGAAGATGATGTAGTTGCTGAGCACCACACATACACTGAGCCTGATGAAGTTGTAGACTTTGTTACTCGTACGGGTGTTGACTCATTAGCTATTTCAATTGGTACATCACACGGAGCATACAAATTTACTCCAGAACAGTGCACACGTGACGAAAACGGTGTATTAGTACCACCTCCATTACGTTTTGATATCTTGAGAGAAGTTGAAAAACGTATTCCTGGATTCCCAATCGTATTGCACGGTTCTTCATCAGTTCCACAAGAGTATGTTGAGACTATTAATAAATATGGTGGTAAACTAAAGGATTCTATTGGTATTCCAGAAAAATGGTTGCGTGAAGCTGCAACATCTGCAGTTTGTAAGGTAAATATCGACTCAGACGGTCGCTTGGCTATGACTGCCGCTATTCGCGAAGTAATGGCAAATGATCCTGCAGAGTTTGACCCACGTAAATATTTAGGTCCTGCACGCGAAGAGCTTAAAAAGCTTTATATGCACAAAACTATTAATGTACTAGGCAGCGCGGGTAAAGCGTAATTGTACTTAGACAATAGATAACTAAAAAAAATAGCTGTTCTTTTATAGAGCAGCTATTTTTTTGGCTTATGATATTTGTTTAAACTTAATTAGATGTTAAGATATTTATTGCCCTGTGTTTAAATTTTACAACACATGCTTTTAATTTTATTATTAAACTCTGTTTCATTAAGCAGTTGTTCTAATGTGAGATGCATTCTATACCTCCAGTAGTTTTCGGGGTTGGCAGGCACATTTATACGTTCTGCAGATATATCATCGTTACGCAAATCTTGGTCAATAGACATCCAGTCCTGCCAAGGCAATATTACCCACATTCCCGATGAATGAAGATGATTTTCTATAATTTGTTTGCACAGCTCGGTTGAACACTCCAATGGTGCTTCGCCCGGCAATTGCAGTACCTCGTTATAATATTGTTGCGTGATATCCCTGTTTTCGGTCCACCACAATCTTATTGGCGACATATCATGCGTGGATGTTGTGCAAACCGATAGATATGGAAGATGCTTTAAATCAGTGAACTTGGTATAAGTGCTTTTGGGCATTCGTTCAATTTCCAGACTAAGTATCTGCAATTCATCCATTACAGAGGGAACACAATCGGGCACCATACCCAAGTCTTCACCACACACCATCATATCTGTAGAATTAATAAGAGGAGGCAGCTTTTTCATAGCTTGTTCGCGCCAGAAATAGTTGTGTCGCTGAAAATAGAACCTGTCGTACAGCCTATTATAGGCATCTTTTACCCCGTCGTTGAGATATTTATACGAATATGTGAACTGCGACGTAATGCGTGGATGGAAGCGGTGTTGATCGTGAGGGTCTCTTACGAATAGCACCTCGTTGCAAAGAGCATATAGTCCTTCGCGTATCTTTATTGATCTTTCATCATCCCTTTGAGCGAAAAATTCTTTTATCTTTTGCTGAGTATTGCAGAACGACTTTAATTTAAATAACTGCCATCCCGTTACATCTAGATACTCGGTTATTACTTCTTGTGTATACTCACCAAATATATCGGGGAGGAAGTTTTCGTGAATAAATGGCTCTACCATTCTTTGCTCGTCAAATGGTATACCTTCGTTATTTATTTCTTCGGCCCAATATGGTAAGGCGGGGTTGAAATATCCAAGGAGTCCGTGCACCGAGTGTAGTGGTATCTCCCAAATCCTGAAGAACCCGAGGATATGATCTATTCGATACGCATCGAAATAATCTGACATCTTTTGGAATCGGCTTTTCCACCATTCGTAGCCATCCTCTTCCATTGCTTGCCAGTTGTAGGTGGGGAAACCCCAGTTTTGACCAAAATATGAGAAGTCGTCGGGCGGTGCACCGGTTTGTGTGTCCATATTAAACAGATGTGGCACTGTCCACGCATCTATACTATTTCTATCTATGCCAATTGGTATATCACCTTTTAGTGAAATGCCCTTGCTGTGTGCATATTCCTTAATATCCGAGAACTGTTTATGCAGGAGATATTGCACAAAGCAGTAATAATCTATTTCGTTTTTTACCTCGGGCAACTCGCTTATCATTTGAGATAATGCCTCTTCGTTGTAGGTTTTATAACTACCCCACTCTCTGAAATTTGCCGAGCCGTTTTTATCGCGCAGGTAGCTGTAGCAGGCATAAGGGAAGAGCCAATATTTGTTTTTGTTGTAAAACTCTTTGTATTCTTTTGAAAGCATTACTTTTTGTCCATCTTGTAGGAATAAATCGTGACTGTAATCTTCTTTCAGTTTAAATACTTTTTCGTAATCTATCTCTTTTAGCTGATTGAGCTTATTGGCCTGCTTGAGGTACGAATTGAATTTTCTCTTATTCTTTAAGGGATATTGCTTGCACCCTAAATAGATTGGGTGAAGAGCGTATATTGAGATGGCACTATATGGGTATGAATCGCGCCACGTTTTAGTTGTTGTGGTGTCGTTTACGGGTAGAAGTTGAATGAGGTGCTGACCGGTTTGATGTGTCCAATCTATCATTTTGCGAAGATCGGTAAACTCCCCTATACCGAAGCTATCATCTGTTTTTAATGAAAATAGTGGTATGGATGTGCCAGTGCCTTTAAATTTAAAATTGTTGTGATGAAATTGCAATGCCATTTCAATGAAAACGGTACCATCTTTTTGAGCTTTTTCGGCAATAAGAAATCTATTGCCTCCATCTTCCCAAAA
>JAAZCL010000455.1 GCA_012513315.1 Bacteroidales bacterium
ACTATTGGTAACCTAATTGGTGGTTCTGTACTTGTAGGGATGGTGTATTGGTATTTGTTTTTAAAGAAGAGGGGTTGATTCTTTCTCTGTTTGCATCTCAGCGCGTTGTTGCATTATATATGAGGAAATGTTATTCACATTATCTATCCATACCCCGTTGGCTGGGTCCATAGCATATCTGCAAATGGCTTCTAAAGTAGATAAATGGGAAGTTTGATATCCTCTGCTATTCATTTCATGCCCTACAAGAACTAGCCAATTACCCGTACTCTTAGATGATTCTATAAGATGTATAATCTCTCTTGTAGACTTTCCGTCCAACTCAATTCCCATTAGGTGAGACATATCGCATAACTTAGGGTCGTTGGAACCCTCATCCTTCCAGCTGCGACCGGTATTAAACATTGAGGCAACAAGTGGTATATAACTTTGGGTATTTAATCCATTACCTACAAAGGTTTGTCCGCATGGATAGGCAAAGGAAATGGCGTCAATGCCAAGCGAGTCTCTGATGATTCTTCCAGCAGCTTCCATATCTTCTCTCATTAAATCTAGGTTATAACTCTCCAAATCGATACCGTCGGAGAGGGCATAATTTCCGGTGCAAGGATGCGTTAATGTATGATTACCCACTTCATGACCATTGCTTACTGCTTCTCGCCATTTGTCCATTCGCTTAAACATATTTTCGTGTGAGACATAGAATGTTCCTTTTACATTATACTTATCTAAAAGCGGTATGCCTTTATCAATTTGTGTTAATCTGGCATCATCGAAGGTGAGGGTTATTGCCATCTTTTTTCCTTCGGGCCATTCAAAAGAAGCTTCACTATTTAACTGTTTTTGATCTGATTCTTTTTGTCTATTATTGTTATTGCAAGCAAGTGCAATCAACAAGACTATTGCAGTAATCACTGTAACCTTATTATAATACATATTATTAAAATTAAATATACTGTCGTAAACACCTCTATTACTCAGACTTACTTGTCTATGGTTTGCAAATATAGTTTAATGTTTTACAAAAACAAGATAATTTGTCTTTTTTTATCACAGATACTATTATACTTGCAACTATCATAGATATAAACTGCACCTAGACTTATTATCATAAAAAATGAGTATTTTTGTTTATTAATGATATAAATATTTGGTTCATGAAAAATATTGTTGTTGCACTCATACTTTTGCTTTGCGGAACAAGTTCTTTTGCACAGCTTGCACATGATGTTGCTGTACTGCCTGATACTGTAGGAATTAGCATACAAAACAAGAACTTTGTTTATGTGGCTAAGAAGATGAAAGGCGATGATATATTGCTTGATGGTATTTTGGATGAGCAGGATTGGCAAATTGCTGATAAGGCTAAGAACTTTAGGTTGGTAACGCCTGTTGATAGTGGCTTCCCCGAGCAGGCATCGGAGGTGATGATTACTTACAACGATAAGGCAATGTTTATTGCGGTGGTGTTTCATGACACGCTACCGGGTAAGATGGTGGCAGAATCTTTCAGACGTGACTTCAGCTTTAATAATAACGATAATTTTCTTTCTGTTTTTGATACTTTTAGAGATCAAACTAATGCTTATACTTTTGGCTTCTCGGCGGTGGGAGCGCTGTGGGATGGTATTGTAACCGGACAGCAGACAAACCTCAATTGGGATAGTAAGATGGAGGTTGAGGTTAACCAGCAAGATGGCATGTTGGTGGCCGAGATAAAGGTGCCGTTTAAGTCGATTAGATACCCCGAGGGCAGCAAAGTGTGGTATGCCAACTTTGGAAGGCTTGATTTGCGAACCACTGAGAAGTCGGCCTGGGCCCCCGTTCCCCGTCAGTTTCCGCATGCTTCTCCTGCTTATACGGGTGTATTGATTTTTGATGAGGGATTGCCCAAGCCTGGTATTAATCTCTCGCTTATTCCTTATGTATCGGGTGGCTACCATAGAGATTTTGAAGCTGGTGAGAGTGCGGGCTACCGAAAGAATGTGGGTGTGGATGCTAAGATTGGTTTTTCGACTTCCACTAACCTCGATTTGACTATTAACCCCGATTTTGCACAGGTGGAGGTTGATCAACAGCAGATGAATGTGGATAGGTTTGAATTGTTTTTTCCGGAGAAGAGGCAATTCTTTCTGGAGAACCAAGATCTTTTTGCCGAGTATGGCGAGCGTGAGGTGCGTCCGTTTTTTTCGCGACGGATTGGATTGGATGCTCCTGTGCTGGGGGGTGCACGGTTTACGGGTAAGATTGGCAACGACTTCAGATTGGGGGTGATGAATATGACTACCGACCAGACATCGATTATGCCTATCAGAAATTACACTGTATTATCTATGCAACAGAAGTTGTTTGCTCGCTCTAACCTCAGTTTTATGTTTGTAAACAAAGAATATTCTGGAAGCGATAATTTTAACCGTGTGGCTGCTGTGGATTATAATATGGCCAGCAGTAATAATGTTTGGACAGGGAAGTTTTTCTATCATCGTTCTTTTCAGCCAGGCAACCCCGATAAGCAGTTTGCACAGGGTGCGCATATTAACTTCAGCAAGAGGAATATTGATATTGAGTTTAATCAAACATCGGTGGGTGAAAACTTTCATGCCGAAACGGGTTATGTGAGGCGTAGGAATTATATTTTATTGAATCCGGAGATAAGATACTCTTTTATTCCGAATAAGAGGGTGGTGTCTCACGGTCCTTATATTGATATTGAGGGATATTACTCTATGGGTTTTGATGAGCTTGATCATGTAATTGAACTAGGATATAATGTTGAGTTTGAAGGTAAAACAACTCTTTCAACAGGCATGAGCGATATTTATGTGAGGTTGATGGAGGATTTTGACCCTACTCATGCTAGTGATAAATACTTAAGTGCCGGCACCACATACAGATATAAACAGTGGTATACAGAATTTACTACTAGTCCGCGCCACCCCTTAAACGGCAGCTTGATGTACGCAAAAGGTGGTTTTTATAGTGGCAATGTGGATGTTGTGCAGGCCAACATGGTTTATAGGTATCAACCATTTCTGAACCTGTCATTGAATGCCATTTATACTAATCTCAGACTACCTTCACCATTTGAGCATCAGCAGTTTTGGCTCATCGGACCAAAGCTTGATATAACTTTTTCGCCAAAGGTATATCTTACCACTTATGTGCAATATAACGAGCAGCTTAATAATGCTAATGTGAACATAAGATTTCAATGGAGGTATAAACCAGTTTCGGATCTTTTTATTGTTTATACCGACAATTATTTTGCCAATACTCGTGAGGTGCGCAATAGGGCGCTTGTGCTTAAACTTACATACTGGTGGAATTGAACAATAGCTGGTATTATGCTGTTGTATAATGAGATAATTAAGGTGTTATTTAAAATGGATAGGTATGATCTATTTTATTGTTATTATTTTACTGCTGGCTTTTGAGCTGTTGTATTTGAGACTTGCCTCTAGAAGGGATGCACTAATTGTGCCCTATTGGAGTGAAGTTACGAGTGATAAACGCGATTTTATTACCGTAAGAGGGGGCGGTGTTGTTTTTTGGATAGCCTCGCTTATGCTTCTCATTTTTATTCCCAACGAATTTAACATATGGTTTTTTATTGCAATTACTATTGTTGCGGCAATTAGTATGTTTGATGATGTGAAACGTATATCGGTAACATGTATCAGCTATTGGGCAACAAAATAAGAGTTGATCACAGGCTTGTTTCGTCTATTTACTTCTTAATGCAGCTCTTCTGCAGTGCTTTGGTAATATTTCTTTACCCCACATTGGGAGTATCGATATTTTGGATACTGCTTGTTGTATTATTGAGTTTATACTTGTTCAAATTCAAAGTTGTGAAAGTTGTAAAGCAGTTGAATTAACTTCTTAATTTTATCTGAAATAATTAAATGTCGAATTTTTATATAACCATTACATTATGCAAAAGAACTACAATACTTTATCAAACCGACCTCATTTGGCAGTTTTAACAACCGATGGATTTCAGGATATGGAGGCAATTGTTCCTATTGGATACCTTGTGAATAAAGGTGCTGATATAACTGTAATTGGTCCCAAAAAAGGCAGAGTTAAAGCTTATAACAACGACTTTGAACTGATAATTGAGAACGAAGTGGGGGAGGTTAGCATTGATGAATTTGACGCTTTGTTAATTCCTGGAGGCAAAGCACCGGCTGTGCTGAAAGAGGATGAAAGCTCGGTGAACTTTGCAAGGGATTTCTTTATGACTGGCAAGCCCGTGGCTGCTATTTGCCACGGACCGCAAGTGTTGGCTGCCGCCGGAGTGCTCTTAGGGGTTACAACCACTGGCGTGAGTAAGATAAAGAACGAGCTGGAAAATGCCGGCGCAAATTACAAAGATGAGGAGTTGGTAATCGACGACAACCTAATTACATCACGGGTGCCAGAAGATTTGCCGGTGTTTGTGAAGGCTATTGAGAAAGCCTTAATCACAAACCCCGTCGATTGAGCAGCTCTGTCCTTTTGTAACTTCAATCTTAATTTCGGGATTAGTTTCTCTCCACTCTGCAAATGACTTCTCAAGGGTCTGTAAGAATGCTTGTGGAGGTTGTGCACCCGATACAGCGTACTTTCTATCGAATGCGAAAAACGGTACGCCCTGAACTCCTACTGTGCGTGCCTCTTGAATATCTTGTTGCACCATCTCCAGATATTTATCGTCTGAGAGTGCTGTCTTCACATTCTCCTCGGTTAAACCAATCTCCTTACCAATCTTAATTAGCGTTGCGTCATCAGCAATATTCTCACCTTCGGTAAAGAAAGCTTTAAAGAAACGCTCTTCAGCCTCATCGCCAAGTCCTCTGGTTTTGGCAAACTGAGTTACCCTGTGCGATTTAAATGAATTTACCATCACCGCCTTGTCGAAATCATAATCAAGCCCCGCACTTTTAGCATTTTTGGTTAAGTTAGAAAGCATACCCTCCACCTGAGGTTTACCCATACCCTTGGTTCTAACCAGATAGTCGGCATAATTATCTTTCTGCACTTCGGGAATTGAGGAGTCTAGTTGAAAACTCTTCCACTCAACCTGCAACTTATCCTTATCGGGAAACTGCTCTAGTGCCTTCTCAAAATTACGTTTGCCTATATAGCAAAACGGACACATTACATCGCTCCATATTTCTATTTTCATATTGTATTCTTTTTTAATTTGTTTTTAGCAATAGTATAAGTTCTATGTGCTATTATTGCACAAACTTATGCACTAGTTTGCTGTACTTCTTATATATACTACAAATTTAACATTTAAATGCTCATAAAGCGACCAATATCTATATTATAGATATGCTATTTGATAAAAGAAACCGTATATTTGAAAAAAATAATTTTATATGCAGAATAAAACATGGAAGTTTATTAAAAAGAATGCCTTCACTATAGTGATGGTTATTATCGTAGGAGTGTTGTTTTTTAGTCCCGATGCAAAATCATTTGTGTTGCGACAAATAGTGGCAACTGGGCTTTTTAATCCTAGTATTGATAATAAGGATATGGATACGGCGAACT
>JAAZCL010000456.1 GCA_012513315.1 Bacteroidales bacterium
CACTTCAGCATGCAAAAGGTTACGGTCCACTAAAAATGCGCTCAGCACTAGTGCCAATAGTATCGTCCACTTCAAAATGGGTAATGTGGGTTATATTGGCAGGAATACTTATGTTGCAGACGTTTCCCCAACTGCTATGGATTGGTATAGTTATGTTTGCACTAACAACCCTGTTTAGTTTTGTTACCTTACCGGTAGAGAAGAATGCAACCAATCGCGCTCTCATATGGCTAAGCAGCGCGGGCATCACCGATGTAAGTAATCATTCTCAGGCCGAGGATGCACTCAGATGGGCAGGATACACCTATGTAGTTGCAGCTTTAAGCTCACTTGCAACACTACTTTATTACGTAATGATAGCTATGAGTGGAAACAGAAGATAAATAAATATGAAGACTATCCTAATCACCGGAGGCTCTGGCCTGGTGGGTAACAGGCTCACAGAAATGCTTAAAGCAAAGGGCTATAAGGTGATTTGGCTTAGTCGCTATAGAAATATTAAAGCCGAGATACCCCGTTATAGATGGGATTATCACAAAGAAGAAATTGATACAGAGGCATTACAACAGTCAAATATAGTAGTACATCTTGCCGGCTCTAATTTAGGAGATGGTAGTTGGACCAAGACCAAAAAGCAACAGATTGTCGAAAGTCGCATCCTCACAACAAAACTACTACTCCAAACCTATAAATCATTAAACATACAACCCGAAGCATTTATCTCAGCCTCAGCAGTTGGATATTATGGAATGCATACCGATGATAACATCTACACCGAAGATAGTGAGCCCGCTAGAAATGATTTTTTAAGTCGCACTTGCCAAAAATGGGAATCCGCTGCATTTCAGTTTCACGAAGAACAAAACGTACGCGTTGTAGCTCTACGCACATCCTTTGTAGTATCAAAAGATAGCGAAGCCTTCAAAAAAATGGTGCTCCCCACACGTTTTGGACTAGGCGCACCAATGGGAAATGGTAAACAATATATGAGCTGGATTCATATCGATGACCTATGCAATTTATATATCAAATCCATAGAAGATAGCTCAATGAGTGGTGTTTATAATGCAGTTGCACCCCAATTTACAACCAATAAAGAATTCATGCGCACAGTTGCAAAAGAGTTAAAGCGACCTTATATAATACCAGGCATACCATCATTTATTTTAAAATTAGTTATGGGAGAAGCTGCCGGCATGGTATTAGAGGGAGTTCGTGTATCCTCACAAAAAGTTATAGATTCAGGATACGAATTTCAATATCCCACTGCCAAAGAGGCAATCCAAGTATCAGCCAATAATGAAGGTTTCAACCAACAGTAAAACAACCCAATATTAAAGATTATTCCAACATGACTTCCATAAACGAAAATGCTCCCGTTAAAGCAAGAGAAAGTATTCAAGTACAAGCCACTCCCCAGAAAGTATGGGAAATCCTTTCCGATATTAATAACTGGAATAAGTGGAATTCAGATATTCAATCTGCAAAATTAAACGGAGAGCTTAAAGCAGGTACAACTTTCAATTGGAATAACGGCGGCAATAAAATAACGTCAACACTCCACACCGTTACACCATTCAAGGAGATAGGGTGGAGTGGTAAAGCCTTTGGTGCCTTTGCAATACACAACTTCACAATCACCGCAGACAATGGATTTACAACGGTGTTAATAGAAGAAAGTATGGAAGGGCTTTTAATGCGTTTTTTTAGAGGATATATGCAAAAAACTCTAGAAGGCTCAATTAAAAAATGGCTCATACAACTAAAAGAAACTGCAGAGAATATATAAATTAAAAACAAGATGGAAAACTTAAGTTATAAATCTAATTTAGCAATCCTAAACAGCTTACCAGAGTCGGTTACTGCATAAAGAGCACCATCACTACCTTCTTCAACGTCTCTAATTCGTTCGTTCTGATCTTCAAGCAGTCTTTCTTCACCCACAACCTTGTTATCTCTGATTACCAAACGGGCAATATGCTTGCTGCTTAGACCGCCAATAAAAAGGTTATTTTCCCATTCCGGAATTGCGTTAGAG
>JAAZCL010000058.1 GCA_012513315.1 Bacteroidales bacterium
AAACATGACGGTTCGCTCCGTAACTCCAAATGCCAATAAACAGATTACGCAGATACACCGTTTCTGTGTGTATGAGGCCTTTGAGAAGATGGGATGGTTGTATGTTCCTTTTATGCCTGACAAGCCGGGTCCCCATCCAGGCATAAAGGAGTCAATTTATATTCTGGATAAAAAGCTTGTAGCAACAAATGATGATGTTGAACAAGAGTTATTTAATGCTATGCGTGATATGCTCGTTTACATTGATGAAAGAAGTTCTGATAAGCAATACTTCTTTGGCACAGATTTCTTTGAAAATGTATGGGAACGCATGATAGATAAAGCTTTTGGTGTTGAGGATAAAGAACAATATTTTCCTCGTACTCGCTGGCTTTTGGATTATGGTAGAGATAAAGAAAAAAGACCTCTTCAACCGGATACAATAATGATTTATGGGGATAAGTACTATGTCCTTGATGCAAAATTATATCGTTATGGTTGGGATCCAAAACCAGAACACCTACCAAATAGTGCGGATATTAATAAGCAGATTACATACGGAGAGTATATTGAGCAAACCAGAAACCTGCCCAACGAGAAATTATACAATGCTTTCATAATGCCTTACAACAAGGAAGACAACCTGTTCATGTTGAATAGCAACGTAGGCAATATTGGAGAGGCTGTTAGTGACTGGAAAACAAATATAAAAAACTATGAACGTATTCAAGGTATTGTAGTTGATACTCGTTATCTCATGTATAACTACATTGGTACTTCAGAACAGCAGAAAAAAGAAATGGCGATGTGCATTGAAAAGGTCTTAACCAGAGGACCTGTTCCTGCATCGTCAATATAAAGATGAAACAAGGCGCTACCTTAATCGGTAGAGCCTTATTTTTTTGCCTATTTATCAAGTTGACGATTGCGGAATCGTTGCGCTGCTGCAGCACGAGAACATTGAACACAGCAATACTCCTTATTTGTACGCGTTGCTGCAACCGGAAAGAATTTGTCGCGTTTGCAGTTTGGATTTTTACATTCTTTATAAATATCTACACCCGGTTTCATATAGAAGATTGAAAAATAGAGAGCCTGGAGTAGATTGCTGACCTGCCATGTTGGGGAAAGTTTGTCAGTTTCATATTTTGGATGAATACCTGCGATGTTATGGTTTATTTCTTCTGAAATAACGATACGCGCAATTTTAAGAAGAGCAGTTTTCATTTCATCTGTGAAATTCTCTCTCGTTGGAGATGCATAATACTTAATTTTTTTAAACTGGATTTCATTAAAAATACCCACTTCTGTTTGGTAATGATAAAAGAAATCTATGATTGTTCGTAGATTTTCATCGACGTTTAGTAAGCCAGTGTACATGGCGAACAGATTTTTAAACCACACACTTTTACTTCCAACAAGCTCGGTATTAGCACTGCTGCGAATAGCATTAAAAAACTCTATTTCAATAGGGTTATTGCAACCTATCATTGTATCTGGAACGGAGTATTTCCCATTATTAAAGACTTCCTGGTTTCTGTTCAAGTCTACAAATAGATTATAGCTTTCTATCAACTCCGTGAATCTATGCTTGCAAGTTGTATATTCCACTTCAGATAAATTCAGTGAAATTTGCGGAGTATAAAGAAGATATGATGTGTGTATCAAAATTCGTTTATAGTCCTTTTGACCTGCAATTGCATTCATTAGGTACAACGTAGACTTAATTCTGTTCACTATTTCAATTAATGCATCGACATCTATAGATTCGTACTCATCACTGTGTATAGG
>JAAZCL010000059.1 GCA_012513315.1 Bacteroidales bacterium
AGGTCGGTTGCATATTTAAGGAATGGGAATACGGCTGAGTAAAACAGTACACATAAAATTGCAATGTACCACCAACCCTTGTTATTTAGTATTTTACCAATATCAGATAGTTTAAAGTCCTCTTCTTCATCAGCTTCATTTAACTCATTTGCTGAAGCTTCAGATTTATCTAGCTTTATATCCATCAAGTTGTAAACAATAAATACAATCAGACCAATACAAAGGGCTATTAAAGCAACTAAAAGTGGACGCGAAACATCAATAATGCCGGTTGCACGAGCAATTGGAACAGAAAACCCAAGTGCAATTGCAGTACCAATTCTTGCCATTGCCACCTGCATACCCATTGCTGTTGCAAGTTCCTTACCCTTAAACCACTTTACAATAATTTTTGATACAGTAATACCAGCCACTTCAACACCACCGGCAAATATTGCAAAACCAATACAAGCCCAAAAAAGCTGAGCGTTTAGTCCCAGTATCACACTACCACTTAATGTGGTTGATGCAACTGCCCAATATTTTATTGCAGTACCCACCACCATAAACACTGTAGCACCAAAGCCAGTAATTCTAATTCCAAGCTTATCGAGGATAATTCCACCAAAAATAAGCATAAACAAGAATACGTTAAACCAGCCGTACGAACTGGTGTAAGTGCCATAATCTGCACGTGTCCATCCGAGCTGACTCTCAAGCATTCCTGCGAGAGGCGACATAACATCAGATAAAAAATATCCGCACATCATTGTAAACGATACAATAAAAAGTGCGGTCCACCTTGCCGCTGCAGAATCTCTGAGCGATCTCTTAATTGTTGCTACCATCTATTTCTATTTTTCAGTTTTATATATTTTCTGTTTTTTTGAAACTTTCAAAGATAATATCAAATAAGCAATTTAACTAGCTAACTGATTGCAAAAACTACTGTTAATTAACACAATGTCACAATTTATTATCTATATCTTTCTCAATCATATCACATTTAGCAATCAGTTCAACCTTAAAATCACTATCTTTAACAAGTGAAAGGTTGGCCCGAACATTAACAATTGCCCCCTTTGTAGCTGTATTACAAATCATTAAACTCACTTTGCTATCGGCAGCCAGACTACCACCAACAATGTTTGTAATTTCGGATATAAGGCTAAAAACCTTATGACACTTCTCGGCTACTTCCATTTGCACTAGCGTTGCAGCTCTTAAAGCATTCTCAATTTCCATATTACGAATATCAATCTCATCATCTGTGCCTTTTGGTATACTATAAGAATCTAGTACAATTTGATAAGCTTCTGCATCTCTATCAATATCATCAATAAGAAGTATTCTGAAGTTCTCCAATTCAACAGCAAGCTCTCTCATTCGCTCATCTGCCATTGCATATTTAGCCTTACCAAATGTAAGTTTAGCAACCATCTCGGCAAGAGCCGCAGCGAGTGTAGCACACAAAGCCAAACTACTTCCACCAGCTGGCATAGCCTTATTAGAAGCTGTTTTATCTATAAATTGTTTAATTGTTAAGTCTTGCAGTTTCATATGAAATTATATTTTAAATTTTCCTTCTCCATTCTCTCAGTCCAAGTATTGCAAGAACTAGAAAAACCGTATACTGGATAGATGTAAAATATAGCCCCTGAGAAGCAAAAATTGGAATTGAAACAATATCACCAATAATCCAAAATATCCAGTTCTCTACCTTCTTCACAGCCATTAAAATAGTGGCAACCAAGAAGAAGGAGGTATTAAAAGAGTCAATCCATGGCAGAAAAGAGTCTAAATATTCAATATCACCTCTGTTTACCCATCTTAGTAGAAAGAATGCAGCAACATAAATAAATGCTACCGATATCCAAGATATTATATTTTGCTTTTTAGTGTTTCGGGTAATTTGCAGTTTCTCATCATCATTGCCGGATCTTGACCACATATACCAACCAAAAATATTAGAAGCTAGGTAAACTATGTTTATCCCTGCATTTGCAAAAAGTTGTGATACAAAACAGATATAAACATATATCGATACGTTTGCAATGCCGAACGGAAAAACAAGTATATTTTCTTTCCTAGCATACCATACACTTAAAATTCCAAATACAACGGCAATAATTTCAATCCAGTTCAAAACAGTTAGATTTTAGAAATGATAATTTCATAATTACAAACAGGATATTTATTCAAATTGTTTAGGTTGCAAAAACTATAGCTTCTCCCATTGTTTAGGATATTAACACTATTGTTGCTCCTAAAGTTTTAGATTGCAATCACCATAGTTACTCAAATAGTTTGGAGTTCTATACAATGACTACTCCAGAAGCTTAGCCTCTAAAACCTGATTAATTGAGAAGTTTTCGATGCCTAGATAATAAGCAGCAGATTCTGCAAGGGCAGCCATCGGAACAAGTCCTATCACTTCCGATCCAATAATGGTTACTCCATAGCGCATAGCCTCCATTCGCACCATTTCGTGCACACTATAAAGAGATGTTTTAGTGTAATCGGTTAAATTCATAGACACCTGTGCAATACCTCGCTTTTTTAGTTCAATTCCAATAGCCTTGCAATATCGCAAGCCACCACTGCTATGTCGCACTTTTTTGGCAATTGCATTTGCAATCTCAACGTTGTTTGTGCTAAGGTTAATATTATAAGCAATTAGAGGTTTGCGAGCACCAATAGCAACAGCACCAGCAGTTGGGTGAGGATATTTAGGTCCAAAGTCAGCTCTCCATTCTCGCCTTTTCATTTTTTTAGCTAAACCTTCAAACTCTCCCCTACGCACATCAGCCAAATTCTCTCTATGCTTACTAGTTGCAGATGCTTCATACAAGAAAACAGGAAGTTTAAATTTTTCTGCTACCTCCATACCAACCTCTTTTGAGAGAGCTATTGCCTCATCCATAGTAACATTATTAATAGGAATAAATGGCACAACATCCACTGCCCCCATGCGCGGATGCTCACCACTTTGCTTTGTGAGATCTATCAGCTTAACAGCTGTACCAATAGCTTCAATCATTGCATTTTTCATGGCTTCTAGTTCACCCACAACAGTAATTACCGAACGATTATGATCTGCATCGCTACTATAATCCAGCAGCTTTACACCTGGTTTTGCCCTAAAACAATCAACAATTTTCTCAATTTTCTTTCTGTTGCGGCCTTCACTAAAATTAGGGACACACTCAATAATCTTATTCATAAATAAATGCTTTACAATCAACAATGATCTGCCTCGTACATAAAATCAGAAGCAGATTCAATTAGAATGCAATTTACTAATAAAATTGAATGTAGATATAGCTATCGCTCCGTTTCGCGCAAAAGATCTTTCACATCAAGCGTATTAGTGTACATGTTAAGTGATCCATCCTCCTCTACTGGCCACTCATTCTTTGGTTTATCCCAATACAGCTCCACACCATTCCCATCTGGATCGTTAAGGTATATTGCTTCTGATACACCATGATCACTAGCACCTGTAAGTGGATACCCCGACTCAAGCAAACGCTTAAGAATAAGAGCAAGATCCTTTCTGGTAGGATAAGCAATTGCAGTATGATATAGCCCTACAGTATTTACAGGTGCATTTGGTAATCCCTGCGAATGCCATGTGTTAAGTCCAATATGATGATGATACCCCCCTGCCGATAAAAATGCAGCCTGCTTACCATACATCATTGTTACCTCAAAACCCAATAGTTCGTGATAAAAAGAG
>JAAZCL010000060.1 GCA_012513315.1 Bacteroidales bacterium
GATATCCTTTCGGCTCATGACAATATCTTTATGAAAGAACTATACAATTTAATGGAAGTTGAAATGTCTAACTCAGAACTTGATATAATGCAACTTACAGATATGATGAAGATTTCACGATCAAAATTCTATTATAAAGTGAAGGGGCTTACAGGCGAAACTCCTGCTGTTTTCTTCAGATCCTATAAGTTGAATAGGGCTGCAGAACTTATAAAAGAGGGTAAATATAATATATCGGAAGTTGCAGACTTAACCGGATTTTCTTCTCTCTCTCATTTTTCTACCAGTTTCAAAAAACAATTTGGAGTGTCGCCAAGCGAATACAAATAATAGTTACAATTTATTTATATTTTCATCTAACCACTGAATTCTTTTTTCAACAAAACTGACCAGATAGTTAACTTCATTTTGGTAAGAACCTCTAATTTTGCTTGTATTCCATTCTATATGGGTAATGCTCCACCCGGCTCCTTGTGGTTTGGGACTGAAGTTTCGTGCCTGCGCTTCATTTAATTCATCAGCATGCGATCTAATAAAATCAGGCACAGTAAGCAATTGAGGCTTCAACTCGTTCCATCGTGCTTTAACCTCTGCAACAAAAGTAGGGTCTTTAAATAGTTGATCAAACCAAGGCGATTGAGTTTTAATATACCACCCATCCCAGTCTGAAGAAGTAGCCCCTTGCTCCCATGTAATGTAATCTGCATTTCCAAAGGCAAGATCAAAATCCCACACCATAGGAAGTTCAATTTTTCCATTTTTGCGAAGTGCTATATGACAGCTTCCGCGAAAGTTACCATCTACGTTTTTAGAAACCTCATGAATGATATAGTAGTTAATAAAAGACTCCACATCAATGTATTTTCTATATCCTTCTATAGGATCTGTAAAATTGCTTGAGTATAATACCTCTTCTGTAGTATTGAAATAGTTTTGTACATACTCAAACTGATTTGGGGTAGGCTCGTCTGGGTCTTTAAACATTATGGGTAACTCCTTTATTTTCGTTTTGAACTTATAAGGCTCATCGTAATGAAAATCCAGCTCAAGAAAATAATCTCCTGTAAGCGCTTCTCCCGAATTATCATCAGAAGAAACTAAATCGAGATTCAATCGCTCATCCGAAACCCTAACATGTTCGGTTAATGTATAAACCCCACGATAAGTACCATTCATATAGTAATCAACACTAACAGATTGGGGCGTCCATCTCATTTCAGCAATACGTGAAATTTCAAATGCAGTTATATTTCTCAACAATGTTTTGTCAAAATGATTAGCAAGTAGCGCCCAATTTCGGTCGTTACTCATTCCCAGAAGCGAGTTTTTCTTTTCAAGTCTTATGCGATATGGCTTTTTTGCCACTCCCCACCATGTAGAATTACCGCGACCTTTTATCTCTCCCTCAGATTTAAATTCGGTATCAATAGTATAGTAATTATCAAGATCTTCAATGCGAATGGTGGAGTTTACGTAATTCTCTTTATCTTCATCTTTAAACTCAAAATTCCCTTCGGTATTGATATAAACTTGTGGAATTCTGGGCTTATTTTTGGTTACAGTTACAGTATACTGAGTCGATTCACCATTAGCCGCAATTACATTAATTATAACCGGATTACTATAATCATTAGCTGTTACACCACTAACTTGCTCTGTGTTTTTTACTTCAACTTTAACTCCCACATAATTGAAAGTTGCAACTAACTGGTTGAGTGATACTTTGTATGGGACAGACAAATTGATATTAAAGTCAGTAATTTTACCTATAATTGCTTCATCCAGCCCATTATTTAGCTCGGGTTGAAATACGAAATAATCAATAGATGCTTCTCCCGATTTATCCTCAGAATCATTACAAGCAGTAATTGAAAATAATAATATTAATAAAAGGATAAGACTATTTAATTTAAAAAAATTTCTTTGGTTGAATAGTTTTAATTCATGCATAACTAGTAAATGTTTAATTCCAGAAAGAGTATTAATACAAATTTAGCTTAATTATTCAGATTACCTCGAGTTAATTGTGCTGTTAACACC
>JAAZCL010000061.1 GCA_012513315.1 Bacteroidales bacterium
CCAGCAAAGCAGCCACAGCACCAACTATTATTCCAATCAAAAATCCTGCAGTTGAGTTCATTTCCATATTTATAAGAGCACCTGCATAGGCTCCTATTGACATGAAACCGGCATGGCCAAGTGAAAACTGTCCGGTAAAACCAGTAACTAAGTTTAAACTGACAGCTAAAATTATATTAATACATATAGTTGCAATAGTAATTTCATAAAAACTGTCTATGATTTTTGCTGATAAGAGAACCTGAATCACAGCATATACAATTACTATTAAAACTAAAGTCATAATGTTCTTTTTATTTAATACTTTCATATTACACCTTCTCTTTCGTATTCTTGCCCATTAAACCGGAAGGTTTTAAAATTAATATTATTATTAAAAACGCAAAAACTGCAGCATCTCTATACATAGAGTTTCCATAACCGGACACCAATGTTTCAAGCATTCCGATTGAAAGACCACCTATCATGGCACCGGGTATACTTCCAATACCTCCAAAAACTGCTGCAACAAACGCCTTTAATCCAGGCATCATTCCCATAAGAGGATCAATGGAATTGTAATATACTCCAACCAATACCCCTCCTGCTCCTGCCAAAGCAGAACCTATAGCAAATGTAAACGAAATGGTGCTGTCTACTTTTATTCCCATAAGCTGTGCTGCATCCTTATCTGCAGACACCGCTCTCATAGCTTTTCCTACCTTTGTTTTATTAACTATATATTGAAGGATAACCATCAAAACTATAGCTGTAACAACAATATATATTTGCTGAGATTTGATAACAATACCACCTATTGTAAATACTGTTCCTGATAATAATTTAGGATATGATCTTACCTGCGCTCCTACAAAGTACATCATAAGATATTCTAAAAGTAGAGAAACTCCTATAGCTGTAATTAATACAGCAATACGTGTAGAATTTCTAAGTGGCTTATATGCTATTTTCTCAATGCTCATACCAAGTAGAGCGCATGCTGCCATAGATATTATTAAAGCGGGAATAAATCCAACGCTTGTGTATGTGGTTACTGCAAATCCCACATATGCACCTACCATATAAACATCACCATGAGCAAAATTTATTAACTTAATTATTCCATAAACCATTGTATAGCCTAATGCTATCAAGGCATATATACTTCCTAACGATATTCCGTTTACAATTTGTTGTAATAATTGGTCCACGGCTACACCTCCTTTAATAACAATAAATAACAAGTTAGCATTTACATGCTAACTTGATTAATTGGGGACATTCCTTTACTCTCAAAGACTAACCCTAGTGCAAAGGTGTGTCCCCATACCTATATTTGTGCTTATTTAGGATCTACTTTAATACTTGTTGCCTGAGCTCCGTTTTCCAAACCGATAACTACTATTGATTTAACAGGGTTGTGGTTAGCATCCATATCGAATGTACCTGTAACACCTGCAAAACCTTCAGTCTTTGCTAAAGCTTCAGCGATTGCTGTTGGATCTTGTGAACCTGCACGTTTTATAGCATCTGCTGCCCATTTACCCAAGTCATATCCAAGAGCATTGAAAGCATTTGGTTCAACATTATATTTTTCTTTATATTTAGCAATAAAATCTTGTACTAATGGATCTTCATCCAATGAAGAATAGTGGTTTGAAAAATATACATCATTTAATGCTTCTGCTCCTGCAAGTTCTAAAAGTACAGGTGAATCAAAACCGTCTGCACCTACTACTGGAGCATCAATTCCTAAATCACGAGCTTGTTTTATAATCAAACCTGCTTCCTCATAGTAGCCAGGAATAAATATTACATCAAAGTCTTTTCCTTTAATACTTGTCAAAACTGCATTAAAATCTTTGTCGCCTTTTACATAACCTTCTTCTGCTACAATTTCACCGCCTAATCCTTCAAATGTTGCAGTAAAATTTTCAGCAAGACCTTTACCATAGTCACTTGATGTATCTTTAATTATAACAGCTTTCTTAGCTGCCAAGTTGTTTCCTGCAAAGTTTGCCATTGTAACACCTTGGAATGAATCATTAAAGCATAAACGGAATGCATAGTCATATACTTTTCCACCTGCATCAGTAGTAACTCCATCATCTGCTGTAGATGAAG
>JAAZCL010000062.1 GCA_012513315.1 Bacteroidales bacterium
ATCCAAATGATCCTAATAATCCTGCCCCAAGACCCGAACCGGAAGATCCTGATGTAGAAGAACCAGAAAACCCAATTGATCCTGAAGACCCGTTAACAACCGACGAGACTTATATGAGCGTTGACGTAACGATATTACCCTGGTTAGTTCATTCTTATCAAGTAGACTTAGGAATATAATAAAACTGTTAGAGAGGCTTTAATAGAGCCACTTTTTTAGGACAAGGGGAAGAAATTCCTCTTCCCCTGTCCTTTTTTAAAAACAGCTATTTCAAAAAAAGGAATAATCAATTTTTAGTGTACAACTATTCAATTTTCAAAACGCAGCAAATGATGAATTTAAAAAACAAGATATTGATTACGCTATTCGCGTTGGGAACAATCTTTTGGGGTTGCGACTCTCTGATCTTCGATGATCTAGCCGATTGTCCCCAAGGTGTATATGTGAAGTTTTATTCAATGACACCTTGTGAGTTGGATTCAACATTCATTGGTGATGTGTCTTCACTTACCCTTTTTGCATTTGATGAAAATGATAAGCTAGTTACTTTCGTAACGCAACAAAATGTATCATTGAACCGAGAGTTTGAGGTGCTTATGCCAGTACAAGATGGGAATTTCTCATTTATTGCTTGGGCTGGAGTAAACGATAGGTTTACGCAAGGTACTTTTACCAATGGTGTTACAACCAAGAAAGAAGTTATGCTAACCTTAAAATCTGCTTCTGGAATAGCTGAGCAGCTTGATGGTACTATAGTGTGGCAGGGAGAGAGCCCAGTGGTGTTCCTTCCTGATCCTATAGAGTTTGGCTCTTTGTACAAGAACACTGCTATTAATTTGCAAGAGGTTACAAACAGAGTAGAGGTTACAGTTGAGTTTGATAAGGCAACTATGAAAGATTACGACACCAACGAATTGTATGTTGATGTTTCATCTGCAAATGGTGTATTACGAATTGATGGTACGATGCCTCTTAAAACGCCAACACTTGCTTATCCTTCGCTAGAGCCTATAAGAGAGGCGGACTTTGCGACTTGGAATTACACTATGCTAGACTTAGCCACTGGCTATGATAACAACTTGCATATTTATTATACAGGAAACGGTGAAGTAGAAACCGTGTTTAATGGCGATTTAATTGCCATGATTCTATTGGCGGCCAATGAAGGTGGTGTGAATCTGGAGTGTGATAATGATTTTAATATTAATGTGGTAATAAAGGATTATTGTGTTGAATGCTGGACGCATTTCAGTTGTTCTATATATGTGAACGATTGGCTTGTACATAGTTACAGTACTGATTTATAGTACTGATGTTATTCACTTGCTGTTTTGCTAAACATAAAGATCAGGAAGAAAATAAAATGATAAAATTCACGAAGATATATATTGCGGTTGCATTTCTATTTCTCTCACTCTTAGGGTGTGAAAAGTTAATTTTTGATGGTGCAATTGAAGATACATCGGGAAGCGAACCAAAGGTGTACCTCTCTGTAACCACCCGTGCTGCACAGTCAAATAGAGGTTTCCGTTCTTCAATTAATACAACGGGTACAAATTTTGAAGACCATGTGCATAGCTTGGCGATGGTGATATTTGAAAGCGAATCGGATAATGTGGTTGGTGAGCCCTATTTTAACTCTAATCTTGGAAGTGGCGTTGCTACTCATGCTTTCACAGTAGAGATGAAACCGGGCAACTACGACTTCTATTTCATTGCAAATGTTCCGGAGCTTGAAACAACTATAAAGAATATATCAAATAGAGCTAGTTTGGCAAGCTTGATGAATTCTCTTCGCACTTTGGATGGCAATTTGTATAAAAGTGCTACTAGTAGTAAGGGATTTCCCATGGCTCGTATTTATATGAATCAGAAAGTTGAAGCAGGTGGTACAGTATATCAACCTCTTCCATTTAAACCAAAGTTTAATGCCACTGATATTCAAAACGTAACAACCACTTACGATACAAGTGGAGCAGATAGAGAGTACGTAGAATTGATACGTGTGGTAGCAAAACTCGAGATTAATTTTGATGAAATATCTGCAGGGATGGTTAAGGAGGTAAAATACCATAATGCTTTCGGTGAATATAGTTTAACACCACAGACATTGACCATAACTTCACCCATTTATGCAGTGGATTCTAAAATAGAGCCAATTGCAGGTACCAACACTTATCTGTATTATATACCCGAGGCGTTAATGACTATTCCTACTTGGTCTACAACTGGTGACAACAAGCCAATCAATTATTTTTCAATCACTACAAATGGGGATGATATTTATAATGTTCCCATTATAACAACTAGCAGTGATATTATCTATTCAGAAAACTACTTGGCAAAGGCAACTGGTACAGATCCTAGCTTCATTCCCGATTACAATATCTATCGTAATCATCACTATAAGTTCACTGTCAAAATTCATCAAGGTATTGAAATACTTTACACAATCAATCCATGGAACCTTGTTAAAAAGCAACTTTTTATGGGCTACGGATATAACGTAGAGATAGATGAAGAGGGAAATATTACAGTTAGCAATACAATTGATGATTGTCTTCCGCATAAAATTAGTCTTGAAGCGATAGGTGGTGCTCATTTTGACATAGAAGGTGATAACGAACGTGTATTTGGATTCTCGACAGATGATTTGGGTGTTGAACCCAGTTTTGATCCTGCAAAACTGAAAACTACATATTTCGAAGAATATGCCATAAACACCGAAGGTTTGGCTATTGGTACCCCATATCTGAATATACATTACAATGGAGTACTAGTTAAAACATTTACGAAGTAAGGAAAGATCGAAACAATGAGAAAATTATTATACATAGCATTTTTAGCAAACTTGATATTTGCTGGCTGTAGATCGGAGGATATCCTCGGCGAAAAGCAATACAATAAGCAAAATGATAAGAACATCGAAATATCCTTTTCCATATCTGAGTTTAAGGTAAGCAGCACCACCAGTCGGTCTACCCGAGCAACTCAAGCAGGAAGCGCGGCAGAACAGCAGATAACCAATCTATATCTGTTCTTGTTTGATGCAGGTGGAGCTAATCCTATCAAATACTATGTAGATAATTCATTCTCCAATGGGCAATGGAATACAACCGAAGGGAAAATAACACTTGAACTAACCCAGGCGGAAGCAGGCACCAGTCAGGTCTATTTGGTTGCTAATGTATCGCCGATTATAAAGACCACGCTTGATGGGGTAAGCACTCTTGCAGCATTAAAAGCAGTTAAGTCAACTGTAAATACCCCTTGGTCGTCAACACTAACAACTCCTATCTTAATGTCGGGCAATGCTACTCACAACTTTGTAACTAACCGTATATTAAGCAGCGTGCCACTTACTCGTGCATTGGCAAAAATTGAGCTAAACGTAACACTTCCTGCAAAACATCAGGATGCAGCTGCATCTCATTATAGATACAACTTCATCGATTTCGATAAAAACACCTATGTGTTGAAACCAACTGCAAAGACAGATGAGTTGGTGACGAGTGGTTGGCAAGCATGGCAAGCTGCGAGTACTGTTTCATCTTATACATTGACAGGTGGAAAAGTAGCAAATCTAAAAGTGATTACTAACATAAACGAACGAGATAATCCGGGTAGCTACATCGATATTAAGTTGCCTTACAATCAAGGAGGACCACTAC
>JAAZCL010000063.1 GCA_012513315.1 Bacteroidales bacterium
GAGTTTACAGGCCTTCCGTTTGTTACGGCTCCTAATAAATTTGAAGCGCTTGCTGCTCATGATGCTTTGGTGGAAACACATGGTGCATTAAAGCAAGTGGCAGTGGCAATTAATAAGATTGCAAATGATATAAGATTGCTTGCATCGGGACCACGAAGCGGTATTGGTGAAATTACAATACCTACAAATGAACCCGGCTCTTCTATCATGCCAGGCAAAGTAAATCCTACGCAGGCAGAGGCTATTACAATGGTGTGCTCGCAGGTTATTGGCAACGATGTTGTAATTGGCGTGGGTGGTATGCAAGGTCATTTCGAGCTAAATGTCTTTAAACCTGTTATGGCTGCCAATTTTCTCGAAAGCGCTCAGCTGCTGGGCGATGCTGCTATTTCTTTTGATGAGCATTGCGTTATGGGTATTGAGCCTAATAAACCTCGTATTAAAGAATTGCTAGATAATTCGTTAATGCTAGTGACAGCCCTTAACACAAAGATTGGGTATTATAAAGCTGCCGAGATTGCAAACACTGCGCATAAAAACGGCACCACTTTAAAAGAGGAGGCAATAAATCTTGGCTATGTTTCGGAAGAAGATTTTGATAAATGGGTGCGACCCGAAGATATGATTGGTCCCATGGAATAGTTGTAATGAATTAGTTATATATGTCTAATTGTTTATATGAATTTGAAAAGCATCTTTTTTGATGACGTTTTTCTTTGTATTTTTGTAGCTTATAGCACATAAATAAAACAAATAACAATTATATAACTTTTAACGATTCATCTATGGCAACAAAACCATTTATTTACCAAGAACCTTTTCCAATGTCGGAGGATAAGACTGAATATTATCTTTTAACAAAGGACCATGTTACTACTTCTGAGTTTGAAGGCAAGGAGATGCTTAAAGTCTCTAAAGAGGGACTCACATTAATGGCACAAACAGCTTATCGTGATGTGAATTTTTTGCTTCGTCCCCAACATCAGGAGCAGGTGGCACAAATTTTACACGACCCTGAAGCTAGCGAAAACGACAAGTTTGTAGCTCTTACTTTTCTTCGCAACTCCGAGATTTCTGCCAAGGGAGTACTTCCTTTTTGCCAGGATACTGGTACTGCCATAATAATGGGCAAGAAAGGTAATCAGGTATGGACTGATGGTGATGATGAAGAGGCACTTTCAAAGGGTGTTTACAACACATACGTAAATGAGAATTTTAGATACTCGCAGAACGCTGCTTTAAATATGTATGATGAGGTTAATACTGGTACAAACCTGCCTGCTCAAATAGACCTCTATTCTGTGAAGGGTAGTGAATATAACTTCCTTTGTATTGCAAAAGGTGGTGGTTCTGCTAATAAAACTTATCTGTATCAGGAAACTAAAGCGCTTCTTACTCCGGGTAAGCTTGAAGAGTACTTAATTGAAAAGATGAAGTCGCTTGGCACGGCTGCTTGTCCTCCTTATCATCTGGCATTTGTTATTGGTGGTACTTCGGTAGAAACAAACTTGAAGACTGTTAAGTTGGCAACTGCAAAGTATTACGACAATCTGCCAACTGAGGGTAATGAGCTGGGACAGGCTTTTCGTGATATTGAACTAGAGGATAGACTTAAGAAGGCATCTGAAGAGCTGGGTTTGGGTGCTCAGTTTGGTGGTAAGTATTTTGCACACGACATAAAGGTTATACGTCTTCCACGCCATGGTGCATCTGTGCCTGTGGGATTGGGTGTGTCTTGTAGTGCCGACAGAAATATTAAGGCAAAAATCAACAAGGATGGTATTTGGATTGAGAAGATGGAGGATAATCCTGCACGTCTTATTCCTGAAGAGTATCGCCAGACTGGTGAAGATGGTGGAGTGAAAATAGATTTGAATCGTCCGATGGAAGAGATTCTTAAGGAGCTTTCTGAATATCCTGTTTCTACTCGTTTGTCTCTTAATGGAACAATTATTGTTGGTCGAGATATAGCCCATGCAAAGCTTAAAGAGCGCATTGATAGGGGTGAAGGTCTTCCACAGTATGTGAAGGATCATCCTATATATTATGCAGGGCCTGCAAAGACCCCTCAAGGGTATGCTTCGGGTTCTATGGGACCAACCACAGCTGGACGTATGGACTCATATGTTGATTTGCTACAATCGCACGGTGGTAGCATGATAATGCTTGCTAAGGGCAATAGGAGTCAGGAAGTGACTGATGCTTGTAAAAAGTATGGTGGTTTTTACCTGGGTAGTATTGGTGGTCCTGCCGCTATATTGGCACAGGAAAGTATTAAGAGCCTCGAGTGCGTTGAGTATCCCGAGTTGGGAATGGAGGCTATATGGAAAATTGAGGTTGAAGATTTCCCTGCTTTTATCCTTGTTGATGATAAGGGTAACGATTTCTTTCAGGTAGTGTCTCAGCCTAATTGCTCATTCTCTTGATAAGAGATTAGGGATTGAATATTATTTTGAGGAGGCTACTTTATGTCTCCTCAAATAATAATAATAATAACTTTAACGTTTTAACATTTTGAAAAAAGTATATTTGTTATTAGCCCTGATAATAGGTTTTACTGTTACACAGGCGCAAGTACGTAGTGAAATAACTCTTGAGAAAGGATGGAGGTTTACACGTGATGACAACTCCAATTTTTCGGAAGTTGGTTTTAATGATAGCAGTTGGGAGTCGGTGCGTGTGCCACACGATTGGGCAATATATGGTCCGTTCGACAAAAACAATGATATCCACAGGATGGCAATTGTGCAAGATGGACAGACCTCGGCAATTGAGCATTATGGACGTACCGGAGGGCTACCTTTTACAGGTGTTGGCTGGTATAGAAACAGCTTTAGCGTTCCTGATTTTGAACATGGCAAGAAAGTTACTATCAAGTTTGATGGTGCAATGAGTAATGCCAAGGTTTATGTAAACGGCAAGGAGGCTGGTTTTTGGCCATATGGTTATAATACATTTCATTTTGATATAACTGATCTTATTAATAGCGATGGCAAGAATAATACTCTTGCAGTGAGGCTTGAGAATTTTGAAGAGGGTTCACGCTGGTATCCAGGTGCAGGATTGTATAGGAATGTGCATGTTATTACTACAAATAAAGATCATTTTCCGGTTTGGGGCACATATGTTACTACTCCTGAGATAAATGACGAGTTTGCACGTGTGAATGTGCGTACTAAAATAGAGCAGGGTGAGGGTATCTCAGAAAATGTTAGCTATAAGTTGAAGTCTTCAATTATAGACCCAGAAGGTAATGCTGTAGCGGAGACTGAAAGTTATCTCACAAAGTTTGATCTTGGTGAGTTACAACAAACATTAATTGTTGAGTATCCTAAACTTTGGGATATTAAACAACCTAATCTTTATAAGGTTAATTCGGTATTAACAAGAATTGAAAGCGAGGAAACAGTTGAAGGCTCCAAGACTACAAAAGTAGAGTATGCACGTGTTGTTGATGAATATACAACAACTTTTGGCATTCGCACAATTGAGATTATTGCAGATGAAGGGTTTTTCTTAAACGGTAGGAAAGTTAAATTCCAAGGGGTATGTTTACATCATGATTTAGGTCCACTTGGGGCTGCTGTAAATGATGCTGCAATTCGTCGCCAAATACGCATTATGCAAGATATGGGTGTTAATGCTATTAGAACGGCACATAATATGCCTTCACCCGATTTTGTGAGGATAGCCGACGAAATGGGTATTATGGTTATGGCAGAGTCTTTCGACAGTTGGAGAATTCCAAAGGTGAGAAATGGTTATAACCATTATTTTGATGAATGGGCAGAGAAGGATTTGGTGAATCTTATTCACAACTTCAGAAATAGTGCAAGTGTGGTTATGTGGTGTATTGGTAATGAGGTTGAAGAGCAGAGCCACCCACAGGGAGCTAGAGTTGCTCGCTTCCTTCAGGATATTGTTCATAGAGAAGATCCTACACGTCCTGTAACAAACGGTATGGACAGACCAGATCATGTTTTCTCTAATGGTATGGCTGCAATTATGGATGTGCCTGGTTTTAATTACAGATCGTTCCGATATCAGGAAGCTTATGATAAATTGCCCCAACAGATTATTCTGGGTGCAGAAACAACTTCAGCATTAAGTTCAAGAGGTGTTTATAAATTTCCTGTTGAGCGTAAAGCAATGGCTATATATGACGATAACCAGGCTTCTTCTTATGATGTTGAGCATGCTTCATGGTCGAATCTTCCAGAAGATGATTTTATTCAGCATGATGATTTGAATTATGCAATGGGAGAATTTATATGGACAGGTATTGATTATCTTGGTGAGCCAACTCCTTATTATAGCAATTGGCCAAGCCACAGTTCTCTATTTGGAGCAGTAGACCTTGCAGGTATTCCGAAGGATAGATTTTATCTTTATAGAAGTCACTGGAACAAAGAAGAGGAAACTCTTCATATTCTACCCCACTGGAATTGGGAGGGTCGTGAAGGTGAGGTGACACCAATTTTTGTATATACTAACCATCCATCGGCAGAGTTATTTATTAATGGAAAGAGTCAGGGTGTAAAAACTAAAGACCTTTCTATTGAGCTAGAAGGAAGTTACACTGCAGAAGCACAAGAATCTTTTGAGCGTCAAAAAAGGTATCGTCTGATGTGGATGGATACTAAATATGAACCAGGAACTGTTAAGGTGGTTGCTTATGATGAGACGGGTAATGCTGTTGCTGAAAAGGAGATACGTACGGCAGGCAAGCCACACCAATTGGTTCTTGAAGCCGATAGGAATGTGATTACGGCTGATGGAAAGGATCTTTCGTTTATAACAGTTTCTGTTGTTGATAGAAATGGTAATCCATGCCCAAATATAAACGATCTTGTGAAATTCAATGTAAAAGGCGCTGGTACTTATCGTGCTGGAGCAAATGGTGATGCTACAAGTCTCGACTTGTTTCACCTTCCTCAAATGCACCTGTTTAATGGTAAGCTGGTAGCTATTGTGGAATCTTCTGAAACTCCTGGAACCATCACTCTTGAGGCTAATGCTAAAGGGTTGAGGAAGGCATCTATTCAAATACAAACTAAATAGTATTAAAATAAAAATAAGACAAGCAGGGGAGCAGTTTACTTATGCTTCCCTGTTTTTTATTTTCATATCTTTGTGCACTAAATTATCAAATAACAGAATGGCGAGAAAAAGAAAACAACTTCCTTTGTTGGAAAACGTGATTATAACTGATGTGGCAGCTGAAGGTAAATCAATTGCCAAAGTGGATGGTATGGCCGTGTTTGTGCCATTTGCTGTGCCTGGAGATATTGTGGATATCCAGATAACACGTAAGAAAAAGAGTTTTGCAGAAGGTAGGGTTGTTCGCTTTGAAAAGTATTCTGATAATAGAGCTGTACCTTTTTGTGAACATTTTGGAGTTTGCGGTGGATGTAAATGGCAGAACCTGCCTTATGAAGAACAGTTGAAGTATAAAAACAACCAGGTTGCAGATAATCTTGAACGCATTGGTAAGGTTGAGCTGCCTGAGATAAATCCTATTCTTGGGGCTCCTAAAGCATCATTTTATAGAAATAAACTAGAGTATACTTTTTCAAATAAGAGATGGCTTACAGAAGCTGAGATATCGACGGATAAGGAATTTTCTCATAAAAATGCTGTGGGATTTCATATACCTGGAATGTTCGACAAGGTGCTCGACATAAATAAGTGCTGGCTAATGGATGATATTCAGAATAATATAAGAAACAGCATACGTAAATTTTGTCTTGATAATGATTACTCCTTTTTTGATCTGCGTAATAAAGAAGGACTGATGCGTACTCTGGTTGTACGAAATACATCTATTGGTGAGTGGATGGTAATTGTTGTGTTTTATGAGGATGATATTGAAAAGAGAGAGAAATTGATGAAGTTTATAGAGAATGAATATCCTCAGATAACATCACTTCTTTATATCATTAATCAGAAGGCAAATGACACTATTACAGATCAGGAGGTTATTGTATGGAGTGGAAGAGATCATATCTTTGAGGAAATGGAGGGGTTGAAATTTAAGATTGGACCTAAATCATTTTTCCAGACCAATAGTGAGCAGGCATACCATCTATATGAAATTGCAAGAGAATTTGCTCAGCTTACTGGTCCCGAGGTTGTTTATGATCTTTATACCGGTACCGGTACTATTGCAAACTTTATTGCTCGTAATGCCAAAAAAGTAGTTGGTATAGAGTATGTTGAGGAGGCAATAGAGGATGCGAAAGTTAATTCTGAATTAAACGGGATTAGTAATACTCTTTTCTTTGCCGGGGATATGAAAGATGTACTTAATGAAGACTTCATAGAGTTTTATGGAAAGCCTGACGTTATTATTACAGACCCACCACGTGCAGGAATGCATGATGATGTAATTAATGCAATTCTGCTTGCAGAGCCCAAAAGGATTGTGTATGTGAGCTGTAATCCTTCAACACAGGCACGCGATTTGAGCTTGCTGGATGTAAAATATAAAGTCACACGGGTACAGCCAGTAGATATGTTCCCTCAAACACACCATGTTGAGAATGTAGTGCTACTTGAAAGGAAATAGTTTATTTTGTTTTTTATGAGTTAATTAATCAATTTGCTGTTTAAATGATTAACTAAACAGCATATTAATTAACTAGCTAAATAATTAATTAACAGGCTCTACATTGTATCCTTGTTCTCTTAACCCTTCAATTAACCCTACTTCGCCGGGAAGATGTAAACAACCAACTGCAATAAACGAAGGTTTATCTGCCATTATAGCTGGTAGTTTTTCTAGCCATTTTATGTTGCGGTCCTTATTTAATGCGTTTTTCTCTTCCTCTGTGCTAGGGCACGGATCGTTTGGAGTTTCTTTTACAGAAAGCTCATAAAGTGCATTGATGTCTTGAGAATGATATGCTTCTTGAAGTTCATCCATTTGTTCTTTTAACAAATCAGGATTTTGAACCATACAAATAAGCATCTCGGCCTGCCTTTCAATAGTTTGAGCATTTAGCAATACATAAATTTGGTCTTCAGTATCTTCTAGTCCAATTATTCGACGGTTACGATTTATTGCTTCTGATTGAAAATACTGATCTATATTAGCTTCATTTGAAATTGTAGGGTAATGCTTTTGATAAAAAGTAACTGAGATTAAATTAGATAACATTGATGGTTTAAGTGTGCCAAGTTGGTCTAAGCCTATATGCAATAGGTTTTTAAGAGTGCTGTCTAACTGCGTAACTTCTTCAGGTGACAATAGAGATTCGTAAGTTACTCCTTCGGGTAGTTGTGAATGGGCCATCATTTCCATTTGCATTTCAGCCATGTTACTCATGTCCAATTCTCCAACAGTTTGTTCTGTTTTTTCAAATGCATTATGGACACCTGCTACAGAGTCGAGAAAGGAAACCGGAATAAGATGATGTGTACCAAAAAGATAAGAAGGCTTTTCTAATCCGTTTCCTGAAACCTCCCACAAGAGGGAGTTTTCGTTTTTTGGTTGTGCTGTACATGAAAGAAATACGAAAAACGAGAGTATTACAAATAGACTTTTACTATAATTCATTAAGATAATTCTTTACGGAGATATTTATATTAGTGTTACTTTGTTTTGATAGTTTTTTTCTTTTCCAATTTTCAGGAAATCGAAGATGAACCAGAATATAGTAAATGAGGGTATAACATCTGTTGCAGGTAGTATTTCTTCAATAAATGTTATAAGCGATGTGTACTTACCTCTTTTTTCACCAAACATCTTGTAACTGATGCTTGCAGCTATAGGTGCCCATATCACATCAATGAAAGGACCTATAACCGGTATAGAAAAAGAAAGCATTCCTACTGCGTCGAGTAGTACACATTTTATCAATTTCTTATATTTATTCTGCATTTTATTCTCCTCCGGATCCTGTGGTACTTGTATTTAAGGGCGTGTATTTTCTTTGCCCAAGCTCTTTGTCCATTGTGTACACTCCAAATCCATTATCTCCTATAAGCTTCAGAGCGTCAATCATACTCTGTGCAGTTTCTTCTTCTTCTACTTGCTCACTAACAAACCATTGCAGCATATTTTCAGACGCATAGTCGTTTTCACTTCTTGCAATTGAAACAAGTTCGTTTATTAGTGATGTTACAACTCTTTCATGATTTAATGTATCTTCAAATGCTTTAAGAAGTGAATCCCACGATGTATCTACCTCTTTAATTGGTTGTAATTCAATTTTGTTGCCTTTTGAAATCAGATAATTCATGAACTTTAGTGCATGGTCTTGTTCTTCGTGAAACTGAACGTTAAACCAGTTTGCAAAACCTGGAAGGCCTTTGTTTGCAAAATGTGCCGACATAGATAAATATAGATATGCCGACCATAACTCAGCATTTATTTGGTTATTTATTGCTGATTCTAACTTTTTACTTACCATAATGATTGTTTTTTATTATATTAAAAATATTGATTTGCTATTTTCACAGTTAACGCCCTATTCATACCTTGTTAAAACATATACCAGATTAAATTGTTTATTGAAAATTCAATAATGTGTTTTTCCAATTGCACTTATTGCAAAGCAAGCTTAAGTCTGGTCAACTATTCGGTAAGGGATCATTTCATTGTAGTTTCCATAAATTGCTTTATCTTTGTAAGAGCCATATTACTATTTGATTTAGTGCGATTCAAAATATTTCATGTAAATTTGTGCACTATTCAAGCGGTTATATACTTCTGATGTCATAAAAGACAGAAACAAATTATTAATTTTCTTCAAATGAATTTGCTAAGAGAAAAAATGATGAAATATGATGCCCCGCAACGTGCGAAGGCAGCAGGAATCTATCCCTATTTTAGGGCAATCGAAAGTGATCAGGATACTGAAGTTGTAATTAATGGTAAAAAAGTACTGATGTTCGGTTCTAATGCCTACTTAGGTTTAACCAATCACCCTAAAGTTGTAGAAGCTGCAATTACAGCTACACAAAAATATGGCACAGGTATGGCAGGGTCGCGTTTCCTTAACGGGACACTCGATATTCATATCGAATTAGAAAGAAAGCTAGCCAATTTTATGAATAAGGATGAGGCTGTCGTCTTCTCCACTGGCTTTTCTGTTAATCAAGGAGTTCTTGGCTGCTTAACTGGCAGAGAGGATTATATAATTTGGGACGAGAGAGATCATGCATCAATAATTGAAGGTCTTAGAACTTCATTTTCTACGAAGTATAAATTCAGACATAATGATATGAAATCTTTGGAGAACCAACTTAAACGTTGTAACTCGCAGAGTGTGAAGCTTATTGTTGTGGATGGAGTTTTTAGTATGGAGGGTGATTTAGCCAATCTACCCGAAATAGTGAAGCTTGCTACTAAGTACAATGCCAATATAATGGTTGATGAAGCTCACAGTTTAGGAGTATTGGGTAGAAAATATAGTGGAAAAGGTGTTTGTGATCATTTCGGATTACTAGATAATGTAGATCTTATTATGGGTACATTCAGCAAGTCACTGGCTTCAATTGGTGGATTTATAGCCGGAGACTATTCAATGATTAACTATATTCGTCATAATGCACGTACTAATATATTTAGTGCTAGTATTTCTCCTAGTGCAACTGCGGCTGCCTCTGCTGCACTAGATATTCTAAAAGCTGAACCCGACAGGGTAAAGAGATTGTGGGAGTTGACTCACTACGCTATTAATCAGTTTAAAGATAATGGTTTTGAGTTAGGACCTACTTCTACTCCAATAATGCCTCTATACGTAAGAGATAATGATAAAACATTTCTGATTACAAAGATGCTCTTCGAAGAGGGTATTTTTGTAAATCCTGTTGTTTCACCTGGTGTCGCTCCTGGTGATACATTAATTAGATTCTCGTTAATGGCAACTCATACTACTCAACAGATCGACTTCGCAATAGATAGTATCACTAAAGTTTTCAAGAAATTGGATCTGCTTCAATATTAATTAGAAACAATGTTTCACCCCAATAATATAGGCTTGCTTAACCCATACAATAGCCTAACATGAGTAGAACTAAGATCTGATGGGGCTGTTCCAAAAGGACAGCTCCTTTTTTAATTTTTATGCTTCTTTTGTGATCGTATTTTTTATTTTATTGATGAGAAGCTTCCATAGAATATCTTTATTTTTATTTTTCAATGGATTTACGCCCGACAAATATGTAACGGTTGGCTCTTGATTCAGTTTTTGGTTCAGTCAACGTATGCAACTTCAATGCTTAAACAACCCATTTAAACAAGCTTTTTACGTAGAAAAGTGAATTTCATCACAGTATTAAGTTAATAAAAAAAGCGACCCAAAGGCCGCTTTAAATGTTGTTGTTGGTATCAAAGATACTGTTTATTGAAAGCACCCCCCCCTAAGTTTTTCTTTTTCGACCGCGATTATTGATGTTTTTTAAGGCCTCAGATAATTCTATCGGGATCCGATCAGCGAAAAGAGCGTTAAGTTTGATTTGCTGTTTGAGCGAAGCGAGTTCAAATCAAATAGCTCTTAAGCAGTAAGCGGGTGATAGAATTATCACAGCCGCAAAAAATATCAATAATCCAGAAAAAGAAAAACGCTTAAAATAGACTACATTATATTCAGAAAAAGAAAAACATTTAAGTTCTTTATTCAATACCCAAAAAAGCAATAAACTTTTCCATTGCAACAGCCCTATGGCTGATTCCATTTTTAACTTCGTCGCTTAATTCACCAAAAGTTTGATTATACCCGCTAGGCATAAAAATAGGGTCGTAACCAAAGCCATTACTACCATGCTTTTCTGTGGTGATATGGCCTTTTACAACCCCTTCAAACAGATGCTCTTTATCATTTAATGTGGCTGCAATAACAGCTCTGAATTGAGCATTACGGTTGTCGGCACCTTGCAAAGCAGATATAAGCTTATTCATATTATCTTGTGGGTCACACTGGGCGCCAGCATAGCGCGATGAGTATACCCCCGGCTCTCCATTAAGTGCTTCTACTTCAAGGCCGGAATCATCACCAAAACAATCATATCCGTACTTGTTTTTCACATAACGAACTTTTATGAGTGCGTTCTCTTCGAGGGTGGTGCCAGTTTCCTCAATATCTTCATTACAATTGATATCAGAAAGACTTAATATTTCTATTCTGCCTGTTGTGATTTTACGAATCTCGTCTAGCTTATGCTTATTGTTGGTTGCAAATACTATTTTTTTCATTTGTCAAGTTATTTCTGTTTCCTGATTCTATTTTGTCTCTCCTTCTCTCTCTGCTTTAATTGATCTTCCCTTTTGCGTTGGCGCTCTTTTAGTTCTTTGTCCCTCTCTTTTAATCGGGCTTCGCGCAATTTTTCTCTATCCTTTAGCAGCTGTTGTCGGTTTTTAATATTCGACGACGCATTGCTTCTTTTTAAAGCCTCGGCAGCGTTGTGCTCGAGCCTTTCTCTGAGCTCATCGGGACCGGTTCTAGTATCAATAGGTTCACGTTCTACAGATACTGATCTAGTAACCTCGGTGCTCAAAGGTACAATCTTTTTGGAAATGTCGGTTTCTAAGTTTTCCTCTTTTAATCTATCCATTAACATCTCAAGCAGTATAGAAGTTTCTGATTTATTTGTACCAGGTTTATCTTGCGGCTCGTATGTTCGCACTCTTACAATTGAAGGGACTGTATGTATGTTTGTTGAATTGCTGTGTTCTGTGATGTTATTGTTGTTTGCTAGTTCAATGCCAAGGCTGATTACTTGAGTCATTGAGTCGCTGTTTGCTAGGTATATAGATGCATAATCATTGAGCAGAGGAGGTGTCCTCAGGCTTTTAATCTTTCGGAAGCTATTATTTGCATTTTGATTATCGCCTAATAATAAATAGATCTGACCAAGTAGAAATTGCAGTCGTTTCTTTTGTAGGTATATTTTTTCCTTATTTATTGTTTTTAATAGATATGGTATAGCCTCTTCTAGCTCATTGTTTTGTAAGAGATAATTGGCATATTCTTGATTATAAAGATGTGTGAGGGTAGGGGGCAGGTTTCGCAATTGTAATATATAGACCATGTTTTTAGCATCATACATCTTATTTAGAGCTACATATGAGCGAAGCATATATAGTTGAGTTGCTGAAATAAGGATGATGTCGTGAGGATATATTCGTTGAATTTCGGCAAAAACAGAGAGGGCCTCATTGTAATCTCCATTCTCTACATACGCCTTACCCAAAAGCAACCAAGTGTTTTTTATGAATGGGTTAAATTCTTCTTGCCTTAGCCATTGCCTATATTCTTGTGAGTGCGCTTTAGATGGGTCTCTTTGTGGCTTTGATGTTATTGAATGTTCAATTATTGCTTTAGTGGTTCTCTCAATTACTCCATCAAACAGGCCTGGTGGTGTTGATGTATTTGCAGATAATTTGTTTGGGTGAACAGAAAGTGGCTCGAACCAATTAACAGAACTGGTTGTGAGCTGATCTTCTAATAGTTGGTTATATGTTTTGTGGGCATTATGATAGATATTATAGCGGGTGGTTAGCTCATGATAGGCACGTGTTGCGGATGTATTTCTTTTGTTAGAGCAGCCCACAGCGAGTGGCACCATCATTATAAAAAATAATATTGATTTAAATTTACTGTATGCCTTCACTAATAATCATGTTTGA
>JAAZCL010000064.1 GCA_012513315.1 Bacteroidales bacterium
GTACAGTTACGGAGCCATATAACTTAAGACAGGGTGGAGCGATATACACTTCATATAGCAAACTCGATATCATTAATTGTCATGTGATTGATAATAAAGCTTATTATTGTGGTGGCATTTATGTGAATTGCGGATCCATTTTCTTAGCCGGTACGGTTGTCACCAATAATAGGGCGAAAGCAGGTGCTGCCTTACATTACGTTGGTTATGTGTCTGGACGGGATCATCTGATATTCGATCCTGACAACAGATGCAGCATTTATAACAATCAAAGTTCACTAAATAATGACATAGGAATCTTGACTAATGCCTTTGAAAGCATTGATATTTATTTGGATAAATTCACGGTGGATATAGATTCAGAATACTTTAAAGAATGTGTTCGTACATATCATTCCACAAAGGGGCCGCTTGAATTGAATTTTCATTATAACGAGGCAGTGCTTGTACAGCAAGCCGCAGATATGTATGTGAGCCCGGATGGGGACGATGAGAATTCGGGCATTAGCCCCGCAAGCCCTTTAAAGAGTATAGATCAGGCAATCCATAGGATAGAAGCTGATGCTAATAGCCCGCGCATCATTCATATAGCGAACGGGCATTATGGTGATGAGCAGCATTTTCCTTTGAATTTACGCAGCTACGTAAGCTTAATAGGCGAAAGTGAGAACGGCGTAATCTTTGAAAGTTCGGACTTTTTCTTAAGAGGTTGGAATACTGAGAAAGAGGTGATGATAAAGAATATAACTTTTACCGGCACTATTGATAATTATTCTTACTTTAATTCGCTTGTAGATTTGAACAATAATTCTAAAATTATCGACGGGGTCTTAGATAAACCCAGTTTTCATCTTGAAAACTTAAGCTTTAGAGAGGTTTGGCCACTATACAATGAGAGATCTTTTATTCTGATACGAGCGCAATACCCAGAAAAACTAATATTACGTAATATTACCGTAGAAGATTGTGAGTATCACTCTGGATTTTATTTTTGGGGCGGAAATGTCGATGCCGATAACATCACCTTCAAAAACACCCCCAATCCCATTACCGGACCAGTTAATGGAGCTCCGATTCAAATTTATACAAACAATCCCATAGCAACCGGCGGAGATAGTTTTTACAGAAATGTAAGTATTACTAATTGCCACTCAAGAAGGATTGGTGCTTCGGGCTCGGGTATGATAATTATCACACACTCACATGCTTCAACTGATTTTAGGAATTACTTTATCAATTGCACAATTGCTGATAATATATGGGATACAGGCTATGGCAGCGTTGTGAATATGGAGGATGATGCCAAAGCTACTTTCATCAATAGCATTATCTCCTATGATAGGGGTACAGCTTTTATGCTAAATCATACATCAGTAACAATGCCTGTTCATCCTCAGATAATGAATTGCCTCTTGGGTAATTCTGGGAGCTTGGAAAATCAGGTTTATAGCACATGGGACTTGAATGAAGTAGAGTGGTATGGCACAAATTTGACAGGGGACCCCGGCTTCTATGCCTGGGAGCCCGAGCACCCTTATACTTTGGGACAAGATTCACCTTGCATTGATGCCGGCACTACCGATCTAAGAGTGTTGAATATGTCTTCTTTTTATGAATTCCCTGCTTATGAC
>JAAZCL010000065.1 GCA_012513315.1 Bacteroidales bacterium
AAATAGGGGTAATCTTTTTTAGCGATAAGGTTGAGAAATTTATTCCTCCTAAAAAAGGTAGAAAGCATATCTTGTTTATTATTCGTGAGATTTTGGGGTTTGAGCCAGATAGCAATGGTACGGATCTGAATATGGTTATGAGATACATGACCAATGCGATAAAGAAGAGGTGTACAGCATTTTTGATATCCGACTTTATAGATCAGGATGATTATAGTAAGGCTTTACAGATTGCAAATAACAAACATGATGTAGTTGCAATACAGGTGTTTGATGAGCTTAGTACGAAGTTGGTGCCTGTGGGACTTATGAAAGTACGAGATCCTGAAACTGGTGATGAAAGGTGGATAGATACATCTTCTAAGAAAGTTAGGAATCAATATGATTTATGGTGGAGGAATCTGCAAAACAATAAGAATGTTGCATTTAGGCAAAGTGGCGTAGATAGTGTGTCTCTGTCTACAGAAGGTGATTACGTTAAATCTTTACTTCAACTGTTCCAGAAAAGGAGAAAGTTTTGAATAGAAGTATTATACATATAAAATTAATAAAGGGGGCAATAATTGTTGCTCTTTCAATCTTTACAGCCACTCCAGTGGCGGGTCAGCGTGCATCTGCTCATGCCACAATTCAACCAACTGAGATATTAATTGGAGAGCATGCTTTAATAGATTTAAAGGTTATTACACCTAAGGATAAAGTTATTTCATTTCCTGTATATGAGAACGAGATTATTCCGGGAATTGAAGTTATAGCAATGCTTCCACCAGATACAGTTATAGAGAATAATGTAATGACTCTTAATTTTAAGTATGTTGTTACTTCTTTTGATTCTACTCTTTATCATGTGCCTTTTATACCGGTATTTGATGGAACTGATACAATCTTCTCAAATTCATTTGGACTAAAAGTAACATCACCCGAGCTTTCGGATTCTACTCTCAGTTATTTAGATAAAATAAATAGAGGAGAAACTGATTCTATCGATTTTAAGCAACTTCAAATAAATGAAATAAAACCTATTAGAAAAGCGCCATTTGTATGGACCGACTTTCTTTGGATTTTGTGGGTGATACTTGGTGTTGCTCTTTTATTAGCTCTAATTGGTTTGATTACTTATTTAATAGTAAATAAGAAGAAAAAAGGGTATTTCTTTACACCCCCTGTGGTATTGCCAGCTCATGTAAGAGCAGCTAATGAACTTGATAAACTGAAAGCTGAAAAGATTTGGCAACAGGGAAGAGAGAAAGAATTTTATAGTAAGCTTACGGATATTTTACGTCGCTATATTTATGAAAGAGAAGGAATTAATGCGATGGAAATGACGTCGGGTGAGATACTTAATAATATACGACAAATATCTGATGTGGATTCTGTTTATGATAATCTTAAGCAGATATTATCTACAGCCGATTTGGTTAAATTTGCAAAGTATAAGCCTTATCCTGATGAGAATGATCTCAGCATGGTAAATGCATATTTCTTTGTGAATCAGACAAAGGAGCCAGATCCGATACCCACAAAGGAAGGGTTGAATGAAGAAGATAAAAGTAAATAATAATGGTGTTTCTAAATCCTAAATATTTTTATCTGTTACTATTACTTATACCGTTAATAGCGTGGTATGTATATAGATTATCGAAGACTCAGGCTTCGATTAAACTTGCATCTACAAATGCATTTAAAGGAGTAAAGCCGGGGTTGAGGGTTTATATGCGCCATTTACCATTTTTATTGAGAGTAGTATCTATTGTATTAATAATTATAGTAATTGCTCGCCCCCAGTCTGTTAATAGCTGGGAGGAAACCGAAACGCAGGGTATCGATATTATTTTGGCTCTTGATGTTTCGGGTTCGATGCTTTCGCAAGACCTTCAACCCGATCGTTTGCAGGCAGCCAAAAAAGTGGCTTCAGAATTTGTTACGGATAGAAAGAATGACAATATTGGTCTTGTTATTTTTGCAGGGGAAAGCTTTACGCAGTGTCCTCTTACAACCGACCATAAAGTGCTATTAAATTTACTAAATGAAATACAGTTTGGTATTATAGATGATGGTACTGCAATTGGTTTGGGGTTGGCTACTTCTGTGAATAGACTTAAAGATAGTGAGTCTGACTCGAGAGTGGTGATTCTTTTAACTGATGGCACAAATAATAGTGGACAAATTGCTCCTCTCACTGCAGCTGATTTGGCAAGATCTTATGGTATACGTGTTTATACAGTTGGTGTGGGAACAACTGGGATGGCTCCAACTCCTGTTCAAACACCTTTTGGAATAAGAATGCAAAATATGCCTGTTGATATTGATGAGAAAACACTTACAGATATTGCAGTAATGACGGGTGGTCAGTATTTTAGAGCTCAGGATACTGAGGGTTTACGCCAAGTGTATGAAGAAATTGATGAAATGGAAAAATATCTTATAAGTGTGCAAAATGTAACACAGCGTAAGGAGGTGTTTTTACCATTTGCGTTGCTGGCATTAGCATTAATACTGATGGAATTACTTTTACGGAGAACTTGGTTGAGAAATATTCCATAGTTCATTAAGCATTTCAACTGAGTACGTGTACTTTTATAAAGAAGATAAAAACCAAATAGGATAAAATGTTTAGATTCGGAAATCCAGAATTTTTATGGTTCTTCACAGCAATGCCTTTGTTGCTTGCCCTTTACATTTATCTGAACATCAGGAAACGGAAAGATGTGCAGAAGATGGGTTCGCTATCGACATTGAAAAAAATGATGCCAGAGCTGTCTTTAAAGCGTTCTTATCTTAAGTTTTGGCTGATATTTGCAGCATTATGTGTGGCCATTTTTATGATTTCCCGCCCTCAATTTGGAACTAAGGTGCATACTGTTGAAAAAGAGGGTATAGAGCTGGTTATAGCAATTGATGTTTCAAACTCAATGCTTGCAGAGGATGTTTCACCAAATAGATTATCTAGAGCAAAACAGATTTTATCTAGATTAATTGATGTGAGAAGTAGTGATAAGGTGGGGTTAATTGTATTTGCAGGGGAAGCTTATGTGCAGATGCCACTTACTTCAGATACTCAGTCTGCTAAAATATTTTTAAATACGATAGACCCAAGTTTAGTGCCTATTCAGGGAACTGCTATAGGAGACGCAATTAGCCTGGGGATGACTTCGTTTTCAAGTGATAAGAGTGCAAGTCGCTCTATAGTAATTATTACCGATGGTGAAGATCATGAGGGAAATGCTATTGAGATAGCATCTTCTGCTGCCAAGGAAGGTGTACAGGTTAATGTTATAGGTATTGGTTCGCCAGATGGATCTCCCATACCTTCAGTGGAGCTTGGTAATCAATTTATGAGAGATAGTGAGGGTAATGTAGTGGTTTCTAGATTGAATGAGCAGATGGGTATGGAAATAGCTCAGAGTGGACATGGAATGTATGTTAGAGCCGACAATAGTAATAATGCTGTTCAAGCGTTAGTTTCTCAACTTGATGAATTAGAAACAACAACAACATCTTCACTTTCATATTCGGAATATGATGAGAAATTTACTGTTTTTGCATGGATTTTGCTCGCAATTCTTTTAATAGAGATTCTTATTTATGATAAAAAAAATCCTATATTTCGTAATATTAGAATCTTTAGTAAAGACTGAGTTATTAATTTAAACTTAGCTGATAATTGAGATATGATGTTTATTGGCAACCGATAATTGTGACTTTATGCAGATGTTTTTAAAATATATAATATTTACATTAATGCTGGGACTGATTCCGATATCAGCTTCAGCACAAAAAGAGGTGCGTAAAAATATACGTAAAGGCAATAAAGAGTATAAGGTTCAAAAATACTCGGAAGCTGCTTCCTTTTATGAAAAGGCAATTGAGGAGAATCCTACTTCGCAGGAAGCAAATTATAATTTTGGAAACACATTATATAATCAAAAGGAGTGGGATAAGGCAATTGAGTATTATAATAACTTTAACTCGCTTGAGCAGGAAGATCCGTTGAATGTTTCGTCTGGAATGCATAATATAGGGAATGCGTTGCTAAGGAAAAAGGAGCTTAATGATGCTATGGAAGCGTATAAGAAGGCTTTGAGATTAAATCCTCAGGATGATGAAACACGCTATAATCTTGCTGTGGTTCAGAAAATGATTCAGGATGAGGAACAACAGGGTGATGGGGAGGACGACCAAGAGCAGCAACAACAAGAGGAGCAGGATCAGCAACAGCAACAGTCGCCTCAGAATCAGCAGGACCAAGAGAAGCGTGCTGAGCAGCCCGATGCTCCAGAGCAGATGTCGCGAGACAACGCCAGAGCTCTACTGCAAGCAATAGAGCAGGATGAGCGTGAGACCCAAGAGAAAGTTAATCAGATTAAAGCTCAAGAAAGAGAAGAGCAGTCCGAAAATAACAGGAGACAAAATAAAAACTGGTAAGCGATTTATTTTAAAATGAACAACAGAAAGTATAAATTAAATAGATTCCTTTTCTTTTTGATAGGTTTATTTTCAATTTCAATACTTGGTGCTGAGGCTCAAGTAGCATTTAAAGCTTCTGCACCTGCTACTGTAGTTGAGGGTGAACAGTTTAGATTGAGTTATATTCTTAATGAGGAGGGTAAGGATCTTAGGCTTCCAGATATTGCCGATTTTGATATATTGTTTGGACCTAGTACTTCTACTAGTTTTAGTCAACGTACGATTAACGGCAAAACTACTTCTGAGAGATCGGTAACTTACACCTATATTTTGGTGCCAAAGAAGACCGGAAGTTTCACTATTGGACCAGCTTCAATTAATGTGAAAGGAAGTAGCTACCAATCTAATTCACTTTCAATTGAGGTGCTGCCACCCGACAAGAGTTCTTCTCAAGGAGGAGCCGGTGGTTCAGCAAATAACAGTGGTACATCATCAGCTAGCTCTGCTACTGTTTCTGATAGTGACGCATTTATAAGGGCGATAGTTTCTAATAACAGTCCATATGAACAACAGGGATTTACTGTAACATTCAGGTTATACACAACCTTGAATGTTGTAAATTTCGGGAGAATTCAATTTCCGGAATTCGAGGGGTTTATGGTTGAAGAGATTGAAATGGCTTCTAATCAACAACTGAAAATGGAAAGATATAACGGAAAGAATTATTATACAGCTGAATTACGAAAAACATTGTTATTTCCACAAAGATCTGGTCAGATTACTATTCCAGCTGGATCTATAGAGATGGTTTTTTCTGTTCCATCTGGTAGGAGTGTTTCTACATTTTTTGGTTCTCAGGAACTTATGGCAGATGTTAAAAAGAATATTGTTACTAATCCTCTTAATGTAAATGTAAAGCCACTTCCTGGAAATAAGCCATTGAATTATTCAAATGCAGTTGGAACGTTTACATTTGATCCCAGCATCAGTTCTACAGAAATTAAAGCAAACGAAGCTGTTACATTGCGACTAGAGATTTCAGGAACAGGTAATATGAAGTTGTTGCGCAACCCCGAGGTTCAATTTCCTAATAATTTTGAGGTGTATGATCCAGTGGTTACTAATTCGCTCAATGTTACCACTAACGGGCTAACAGGAATAAGGGTGATTGAGTATATGGCTATTCCAAGATACGAAGGGTCATATACCATTCCTTCTGTTGAATTTGGTTACTTTGATCTTAACACAAATTCTTACAAAACACTTTCTACACCTGAGTATAATTTGCAAATAGCAAAGGGAGATCCGGGAAGTGCTTCTGCCACTAATTTTGTTAATCAACAAGATGTGAGGGTAGAGCAGGATATACGATTTCTGAAGACTGGTGAACCAAGTTTTGTCTCTATGAATAGTTTCTTCGTTGGGTCATTAAGTTACTGGTTATGGTATATTATTCCATTTTTATTATTGATTATTTACTTTATAATCAATAGAAAAAAAGCGAAAGAAAATGCGAATGTGGCATTAATGCGCAATAAGAAAGCTACTAAAATAGCAATTAAACGATTAAAGCTTGCTGAAAAGTATTTGAGAGAACACAATAAGGAAAGCTTCTACGATGAGGTGCTTAGGGCTATATGGGGCTATTTTAGCGACAAACTGGCAATACCTGTTGCCCAACTCTCTAAGGATAACATAGAGACTGAACTATTAAAAAATGGTATTAGTAGTGAGTTGGCTAATAACTTTATGAATATACTTGACACATGCGAATTTGCACGTTATGCACAAGTGGAAAGTGATGCGGAAATGGATAGGATTTATCATGATACACTTGATGCAATTGGTCAGATGGAGGATAGACTGAAAAAAAGAAAATCCAATAAATTATCAATGCTCTCGTTATTATTATTATCGATTGCAATATTTACGACACTTTCTATATCAGCTCAAGATACTGATATAATTGAAGAGCCTGTAAACAACACGGCATTGTCGGCAGCCGACGCATATAGGAGTGGGTATTTTAAAACAAGTATTGAATTATATGATAAATTGATAAATGAATCAATCACTAATAATATAGTTTCGCCTCAGCTTTATTACAATTTAGGAAATGCTTACTATAGAGACAGTCAGATAGGCAAAGCTATACTAAACTTCGAAAGAGCTTTACTGCTAGATCCAGGAGATAGTGATATACGTCATAATCTTCGTTTTGCTAATAACCGCAAAGTAGACCGCATAACTCCAGCAGGTGATATCTTTATTACTAACTGGTTTAAAGCAATACGCAATTTGTATAGCTCGAACGTTTGGGCAGTTATTGCAATTATGTCTTTTGTATTGTCTATTATTTCATTAGCAGCCTTTTTATTTGTAAATGTACTGTGGGTAAGGAAAACTGCTTTTTATTCGTTTATAGTTCTATTTCTTTTAATGATAGTTTTCAATATATTCTCTTTTAGCCAGAAGAGAGAACAAATACGTGGAGATAATGCTATAGTTATGGTTGGTGCAGCTGGTGTTAATGCATCTCCGGATGCTAATAGTAATGAGCTCTTTGAGCTTCATGAAGGCACTAAAGTGAGAGTTAAAAGCAGCGATGGAAACTGGTATGAAATAGAAATAGATAATGGTAGTGTAGGTTGGACTAATAAAGATAATATAGAGATAATATAAAGATTACATAAATATAATTACTCTTAAATATGATCTAATATATGAAAAGAGCTATTGAAGGTCTTTTGCCATTAGAGAGAGATTTGTTCTTTGCGATAAACGGAAGTGACTCTGTAATTCTGGATAATATAATGTGGACATTATCGGGAAGATTTGTTTGGATACCATTATTCTTATTCATCATCCTTATCCTCTTTTATAAAACACCACTTAAATTAGGGCTTCTTGTAACATTTTTTTTAATTCTAGTATTCGTTGCAAGTGATCAGGCATCTTCATCTTTATTTAAACCTTTGTTCGAAAGATTTAGGCCAACACACCATCCCGATTTTATGAATCAGGTAGATATAATAAATGGTTATAGAGGTGGTAGATTCGGATTTATATCGGGTCATGCAACTAATTCATTTGGACTTGCAGTTTTTCTTTCTTTATCATTTAAATATCGATGGCTCACTATTATATCTCTTTTCTGGGCAACTTTAAATAGTTACACTAGAATATATCTGGGAGTACATTTTATATCTGATATAATAGCTGGAATTTTAGTGGGTACTCTATTAGCAATAATCTTTTACTCAGTTTTAATTTTAGTAAAAAAACCACTTTTAAAAACCACAAGCGAAATAAGTAATAAGGTAATTTACAGTACGAATAACGGCAAGATACTTTCTATATTTATTTTGATATATATAATAATGCTTGTTTGCTTTAGTTCTTTATTATCAACTTTACCTCATTGAATTTTGTTATAATAATTGAAAGGTAACAATTTCGAAATATTATCTTATAATTGTTTGGTGTATCTTTAATTTTTAGTAAGTTTAGGGCATAATAAGAGGTTAGAATGAATTTTAAACATAAAAATGATAAGCCATGGCAAGAACAATTTCATTTAACGAGTTAAGAGAACTGAAAGACAAGCTACCTGATGGCAGTATCCGTAAAATAGCAACTGAGCTTGATATGAAGCCAGAAACCGTGAGAAACTATTTTGGCGGGTACAATTACAAAGAGGGTAGAAGTGCAGGTATTCACATTGAACCAGGACCAGATGGTGGAATAGTTGTACTGGATGACACCACGATTTTTGATAAGGCATTAAAAATATTAGGACTTGATGATTATCCTGAGCCAGATCCAGTTGTGGCTGAGCAAGCAGAGCAAGCTGAATAACCATCGAAAAAAGAAACCAATATTTGTTTTTAATATACCAAATATTGGTTTTTTTATTTTCTATAAACTTTATATCGTCAAATAGTTTTTTTGAGATGTATAAAATTCAATATTATGCAAGGAAATAAAAAGGAAAACCAGCAAAACGATAGCAGGCTAGTAACTGTTGCTATTCATACTTATGAAAAAGCGCAGATTTTAAAAACTATATTAGAGTCTGAGGGTATTGAGTCTTTAATTCATGGAATAAATCTTATAGAGCCTTCTATTCCGGGCAGCGTGCGTGTTAGAATTAAAGAGAGAGATCTACAAAGAGCACTAAGAGTAATAGAGCAGGTTGATTTTACTTCTAAAGTTGCTGAAGAGGAAGAAGAAGTAGAAGAGACTAACAAAGAAATATTAATTCCCGTAGATTTTTCAGATTATACGTTATTAACATGCGAATTTGGATTCAAGCTTGCCAAAGACTTGAATTGTACTGTGAAACTTATGCACGCTTTCTTTACGCCTTTTTATCCGGCGGCAATGCCATTTAGTGATGCATTTACTTTACCTGCTACTGATAAAGATTTGTATCAAGATGTAAGGAGAAAAACGGAGAAGGAAATGAAAACACTCATTGCAAAAATTGATGAATATGTTACTAGTGGATATTTTCCAAAGGTGTCTTATACTTCCATACTTACAGAAGGTTTGCCTGAAGAGGAGATTATTTCATATTCAAGAAAGATGAAGCCAGTAGCTATTGTAATGGGTACAAAAGGTAAAAATGCAAAAGAACTTGACTTGATTGGTAGTGTAACAGCCGAAGTGATGGATGGATGTAAGACACCAATATTTGCAGTGCCTGAAAATGCCAAAGCTAGAAATATATCTGATATAAATAAGTTGGTTTTTCTTACTAATTTTCAAGAGCGTGAATTTAAGGCTTTTGATATTATGATGAAGTTCTTTAAAACATATCCAATGAAATTATATCTTGCTCATATTGCAAAAAAAGATGATGTATGGAATGAAATTAAATTATCGGGCCTTCAAAACTATCTCTCTGAGGAATACCCTCATCTGGAGACTGAATATCGATTAATAGACCCACAAGTAAATTTAGAAGAATCACTTGAAAAGTTTGTTGAAGAAAACAATATTGACATGATTTCTTTGTCAAGTTCTAGGAGGAATATCTTTGCAAGGATGTTTAATCCTGGTATTGCACGAAGAATGCTATTTCATTCTGATACTCCAATTTTAGTAATTAAAGGGATGTAGAATTAGGCTTAATTCAGAAATCAAAAAATACAAAGGGGCGTTTCACTTTGAAGGGACCCCCAAAAGTTAGACAAAAAACTTTTTGGGGTCACTGCATAAGAAACAGCCCCTTTTAATTTTAAAGCTCAACAATTACTTATTTGTGATTAGATCTTTTAAAAAACATTATAATACTTATTATCAGTTTATTTTTTTTGATAAACTCTTACATAGTCTACTTCATAGTTTAAAGGAAAAGCATCTACATCTAGAGTTCCTCCATGACGACCGCCAATAGCAAGATTAAGTAAAATATAGTGTGGTTGCCTAAACGGGTTTTTATGATTACCTAATGAACCGTTAATGGTTTCACTGAGGAGAGTTTCGTTAAGTAACTCATCATCCAAATAAAGTCTAATTGACTCTTCGTCCCAGTCCATTCTCCAGATATGAAATTTTTCTGCCCAATTTGGGTCTTTGTCTGTGAAATTTGAGAACGGTGTGGCAGAACTATCCCATTTAGCATTAAATCTTGTATCTGTACCCCAGGCTGTATTAGCAAGGATATGTGGTACGCCATCAATTCGGTAATATTCCATTATGTCGATCTCACCATTAGAAGGCCATTCCATTTCGGTTCCTAAAGTCCATATTGCTGGCCAGGAACCACCTGCAGTAGGGATTCTTGCTCTAATTTCGAAACGACCATACTGAAACTCCTTATTACCTTGTGTTTTAATTGATGAAGAACTATACTCTATCTTTTCTCTTTCATGTGCCCAGAAGTTGCTTCCAGATTCAAACATAGGGTTGTCTCTGTCTTCGCTGCGAGCCGTAATTGAAAGTACACCGTCTTTGCACACTGCATTATCTTCTTGGTACCATTGTAGTTCATTGTTGCGAACAAATCCTTTCTCGAACGACCATACATTGCTGTCGGGAGCACCATTTATATCAAACTCATCATTCCATACAAGGTTGTAGCCTGCATATGATTTGGGTTCACTTTTATCAGGAAGCAATTCGTCAAAAGTCTCTAGAGACCAATTGTCCATCCACTTTAGAATTGGATATCCGTTTTCAAAATGTATGGGCAACCAGATGTAACGACTGTCACCTAAATTTCCAGGCCTCCATCTGTCAGCCATAAAAATAAAAGCGTCTTTTTTCCCCTCAACCGGTAGGATATATGTACTTTGTGACTCAAATGTGCGGTGTGCACCTTTTCCTTTTGCAGGATTAGGGAATTCTGTCCATTCGCCCATGATGTCATCAGCAACGAGCAGACGAGCAGCATTGGGCTCCCATCCTGTACAGCCAGAAGTGATCATAAAATACCGACCATTTTTTTTAAATATCGCTGGAGCTTCGTTATGACCGCCTGGGGCAACCCGGATGTAACGTCCGGTATGTTCAAGGTAATCATCGGAAAGTTCAGCAATATTGAGTGTTAGATTTTCTTCTGCTGAATAAATATGATATGCTTTATTATCATCATCAACAAAAAGAGTCATGTCACGCGACATCTGACCATCTTCGAGGTCGTGACGAGCATGAACGCCTTCTTCTATGGCAAGCATCCATTCAGGAGTCCACCAGCTATCGAAATCGCTTAATTGTACGGTAGATTTCTTTTCTTCCTCTGACATATTCAAAGGATAGTGTCCTGCATTTACTCTTGATGATTTAATATAAGTGAAGGGCCCTATTGGTGAGTCGCTTACAGCTAGTCCGTAGCGAGCAGCTGCGTATCCTTGTTCTTTAAGTTCGAGATGGAAGTACATGACAAATTTATTCGTTTTCTCGTTAAATATAACTTTCGGACGTTCGATAATACAACCTTTTACTATAGGACTATTTTCATCTTCAGAAACTTTGAGTACTACTCCTTCATTTTTCCAGTTATACAGATCTTTCGACGAGTAGCATGTTACACCCTCTTCTGTGATAAAACCACTATTAGGTCTGTGTTCGCCATACCAGTAGTAAGTTCCTTCATGATGTATGATACCACCACCATGTGCATTGATATGATTGCCCTGGTCATCTCTCCAAATTGCACCCGGAGTAAAAGATGTTTTTGATTCGGCACGTTTTACCATCTCACTTGCAGCAAGTAAGAAGGCGCCAACTCCAAAGTCTGAAGTTGTTTCGGGACCAACATTGTTGTGTTGATCTGCTCTTTCACCAATTGGTTGTACATAACCCACAAGGCCATTATCCTGAAGAGCAATTTTGGTTAGATATTCCCATCCTTTTTCTACAGTTGGTAAATACTCCTGTTCATTCAGATAGCCATTATTCAGTCCCCACAAGTATCCGTACACAAAAAATGCAGTACCGCTGGTTTCATAACCGGGTGCATGTTGTAAATCAATTATACTTCTGCTCCAGTATCCTTCGTCTTGTTGAGAATTCTTTAGTGACTCTGCCATAGTTTGATATACATGGATATACTCATCTCTATGTATATTATTTAATGGTAAATCTTCTAATACTTTGGCCAGTCCTGCAAACACCCATCCGTTACCTCTTGCCCAGAAATCTTTTTCTCCATTATTTGTTTTATGTTCAGGAAAAATGTACTTGGCATCTCTATAAAACAGTCCACTTTCTTCATCATACATCAGTTCTTTTGCAAAGCTGAAATATTCGTAGAGTTTATTTAAGTAGAGTTCATTATTTGTAATGTTGTACAATTTTGTCATTACAGGCATAACCATGTATAGTCCGTCTGCCCACCACCAATAATCGTTCTGCTGAGTGCTCATCTGATACTCCATCACCTCGATAGCCCTGGCAATCTTATAATCATCAGGGTCAAGATTGTACAGATCTGCATAAACCTGAAAACAGGTCTGCCAATCACCGAATAGGACGTAGTCGTCTGTCTCTCCGTATGAATATTTCCAATTGCTGCGATTGTCTGATTTTGCACCTTTCCATTCGTTGGCTTTTGCCCATGAAGTTGAAAAATCAAGATACCGTTGTTCTTTCGTAACCTCGTAAGCAGCCATATTACCAGTATGGTAAGCAGCCCTATGCCAGAAAGCATCTTCATGCTTTGGTTTGTTTAATTGCCAGGCATCATTTACTTTACGAAGGATTTCAATTGCTTCATTTTTTGAAGTGATTAATTCATTCTTGTTTTTATTAAGAGATGAATTTGCGCCACATCCAATGCTAAGCAAAGAAAAGACTATTAGTAGTATGATTAGAGAATTGTTCTTCATTTATTTATATAATTAAGTTCAAATTTCAGGATCATAAATGTCAATCTTAACATTAAAGACCGAGACAGAATAATGAGAATAAAAAAAGGGCTGTTCACTTTAATGACAGCCCCCATTTATAGCATATATTTTTATTACAAGCCTAACTGAGTTTTTACATCCTGAGTTATATTTGTAGCAGAAGGGTTCACATAAACAATTGGTGATTGCATTGTAGACACATCAAATACATAAGTGTAGTTGTTAGTATCTCCAACAATTTTAATAGCATCGGCAATCTTTTGATTTAGAGGCTCTAGGAGCTGCTGCTGAAGTTGATTCATCTCTTGCTGGCTGTTTTGCAAGAAGAGTTGATATCTCTCCTGAATAGATTGTAACTGTTTTTGTTGATCTTGTATTACAGTTTCTGATGAATTTGCAGAAGAGGTTTCAAATTCTTCGGCCTTCTTGTTGAACTCATCAATTAATGCCTGTCCGTTTTTATTTATTTGTTCTTGTTTTTGAGATAATTGTGTTTCAATATTACTCAGTTCTGGCATGGCAGCAAAAACCTCCTGGGCGTTGATGTATGCAATTTTCACATCTTGAGCAACAGCCGCAATTGGAGCTAGTGCAATAAAAAAGATTAATAATTTCTTTAACATGATTTCTATTTTATAATTTTAAATTCTTTAAAAAATCGGGTACAAATATATGCGATTAATTTTTAATAGCCTAATATTGAAAGTACTTCGTCGCTGATATCAATTGAGGGTGATGCAAAAATTATTGAAGTAGCTGAAGCCCTATCAATAACCATAGTATAACCTTTATCCACCGACAACTCTTTTACCGCTTCGTAGATATTATCTTGAATCGGTTTAATTAATTTCTCCTGTTGTAGAAAAAGTTCTCCTTGAGAACCAAAATATTTATTTCGTATCTCTTGAATTTCGTTCTCTTTAGCTACTATTTCATTCTCTCGTTTCGTTTTCTCTTCACCCTTTAGCAATGGCAAATCACTCTGATATTTCTTATACATAGCATTAACTACTTCTACTTCATTATCGATTGTACTCTGCCATTGTTTTGATAAGTCCTCAATTTGCTCGTTGGCATTTTCAAATGACGGTATTCTGTTAAGAATATATTCCATATCTATAAACGCATATTGCTGCGCCCATGTAATCCCTATAGATAATGAAATGAATAAGCTGATTAATAAAACAATTTTCTTCATAATTAGTCTCTTTTAGTTGTTATATAAGACGTGCTTTACATTCAAATGTTTATTATCATCAAGATAAAGATTGTTAAATAAATCAGAACTCCTGACCAATGATGAAGTGGAATTGACTACCTCCTCTATCTCTGTATCCAGTTCCATAAACAGTGTCAAACCCATATGCCCAGTCAATACCCATTAATCCAATCATTGGAAGGAATATTCTAACTCCTGCACCAGCAGAACGTTTTAGGTCGAATGGATTAACTTCACTGAGATTCATCCAAGCGTTACCTGCTTCCAAGAAGGCAACACCATAAATAGTAGAATTAGGTTCAAGAATAAATGGGTAACGTAGCTCAAGTCCCAATCTAGTGTAGGCACGTGACTGCATTGCAATAGAATTGTTCTCGTAACCTCTCAATGCAATAGTTTCAGTAGCAAAACTGCTTGTATAACCAGTCATGCCATCCCCGCCCACATCAAATGTTTCAAAAGGAGTGAGTTTGTTCTTGTTATAGTGACCCAGTATACCAAATTCTGCTCTGGTTGCAATTACTGGTGTACGCGTTACTGATAATGATGTAACAGGCGTATATGTTCTCATTTTAAGTTTCCACTTATGATATTCATTCCATTTATATTTGTCGGAATTATTATCACTCATCTTTGCATAATCTCTACCATCCCAAAGTGAAAAAGGAGGAGTTGCGTTAACACTCAAAGAGAACTCAGAGCCTGTTCTAGTATATATTGGATTATCTATAGATGTTCTGGAGAGAGTTAAACCCAATGTAATACTATTACTTGTACCCGTTTGAAAAGGGAAGCGGTTATATGACCAATTTTTTAATCCGTACCTTTGGAACCCAAGCTGTGCCATTATTTGGAAATAGTCATCTGGCCATTCTAGTCGTTTACCATATCCGAACGATGCTCCAAAAATATTAAATACCTGATCCGGATCGGCTGCATACTCTGCTAAGTCTTGACCATAACCACCATAACCACCATAACCTCCGTAACCGCCGTAACCTCCATAGCCGCCGTATCCTCCACCATAGCCAGGATATCCTCCATAACCATACATGTAAGGATTAGTGTTTTGTTGGTAATAGTCGGTATTTAATCCAGTATATCTAGAATAGTATACATTCAAAGAAAAATGGTTAGGTCTTTTACCCCCGAACCATGGTTCAATAAACTGAAATTGATATGATTGATAATATCTTCCATTAGTTTGTGCACTTAATACAAGTGTTTGTCCATCTCCCTGTGGAATTATACCTCTATGCATCTCAGGATTGAGCATATTCCTTAGAGAAAAGTTATTTAATTTCAAACTTAATTTTCCCACAAGTCCAGTTACACCCCATCCAGCAGAAAATTCAATTTGATCGTTTCCTTTAGAAGTTAACGGATATGTGATATCTACTGTTCCATCTTCTGGATTAGGATTAATACCTCCAGAGATATCCGCTGAAAGTGCTTCCGGATCAAAATGACCTGTCTGAGCAATTTCTCTTACAGATCGTAATAAATCGTCTTTGCTAAATACAGCACCCGGTTTAGTAAGTAGTTCTCTACGAATAACATCTTCGTAAAGTCTGTCATTACCTTGTATAATAACTTGCTTAATAGTTGCTTTAGGACCCTCAACAACCCTAAGCTCTAAATCAATAGAATCGTTTTCAATATTAATTTCAATTGGATCGATATTAGAAAATAGATACCCATTATTTTGATATAGGTTTACTACTGCATCTTCATCAACCACTAATCTCTCTTCTAGTTTTTTCTGGTTATAAATATCACCAGATTCCATATTAAGTAACAGTGAAAGTTGTGCAGAAGGATATTGAGTGTTACCCACCCAATTGATAGAGCGAATATGATAAATAGGACCTTCTTCAAGTTCAATTTCAATATTAACTGTTTTGTCGTCAAACTTATATACAGTGTCTCTTAATATTTCTGCATCTCTGAATCCCTTTTCATGATACTTGCTCAACAGTTTTTGAATATCTTCTTGGTAAAGTTCTTCGACAAACTTTTTAGCACGGAAGATATTCAGCAGTTTACCTTTTTCATTTGTCTTTTTCATTGCTCTCTTTAAAGTTCGGTCAGAGAGAGCTTCATTACCAAATATACTGATATTATTTACCTTAAGCTTTTCTTTCTTATCAACTACAATTTCAAGAACAACTTGATTTTTACCAGTGGTGTCAGGATGTTGCAACAGTCTTACTTCTGCATCACCAAACCCTTTGTCGTCATAGTATTGTTTTATAAAAATTTCTGCTCTATCTATTTGTGGAGGAGTTATTTGAATTCCCTTTACAAATCCAATTTTCGCTTCTATGTCGTCCTGTTCGCTTTTCTTTATACCTGTATACCGAATATCTAAAACACGTGGTCGGTCGGTTAGTCTAATTTCAAGCCATACACTATCTCCTTGGATATCAGTCTGAAATATTTTAACATCAGAAAATAGTCCCTGACGCCAAAATCTTTTAAGAGCATTTGAAATATCTTCTCCTGGGATTTGAATTTCTTGTCCTTTAGATAATCCTGCAAAGTTGATCAATACAAATTCCTGACCAGCATACATTGTTTCTTCTACACCGGTAACAGTTATATCGGCAATATAATACTTCTTTGGAGCTGCAGTATAATTCACATTAAGGTCACTACTCTCTATAACATTTATTGAATCATTGGTTTGTGCCAATAAATAATTCTGTGAAAGCAATGTGAGTAATAGAAGTAAATTAATTATTCTCTTCAACATTATTTTTTATTTCTTTTCGCTTACTTTTCGTCGTACTCTATTTGGTCATTTATTTTGCCAAATCGTCTTTCTCTTCTTTGAAAATCGATAACAGCATCATATAAATCTTTTTCTCCAAAGTCTGGCCAGTAAACATCTGTAAAGTAAAATTCAGCATAAGCACATTGCCACAACAAAAAATTACTAATACGTTGTTCACCACCCGTTCTAATTAAAAGATCCGGATCTGGAATACTTCTGGTTGTAAGATACATACTTATGGTTTCTTCACTTATATCGTCTATCTTTAAAACTCCATTTGTTACATCATCTGCAATTTTTCTTGTTGCATCGGTTAACTCCCATTTAGAAGAGTAACTTAAAGCAATTATTAAAGTTAGTTTATCACCTTCTCTGGTTTTATAGATGCACTCATTAAGAGCGGTGCTAGCATACTCAGGCAAGCGATTCATATCTCCTATGCAGATTACTTTAACACCATTCTTCTTTAGGTTCTCAGTCTCTTGGTTAATAGCATAAACCATAAGATCCATGAGCCCATTAACTTCTTCAATTGGCCTATTCCAGTTTTCAGTTGAGAAAGCATATAGTGTCAAATACTTAATAGATACTTTTGAGGCAGCTTCTACCACTCTAGTTATAGCTCTAACGCCTTCTCTATGTCCTTCGCCTCTTTCAAGTCCTTTACTGGTAGCCCACCGTCCATTTCCATCCATAATAATGGCTGTATGTGTGGGAATGCGAGTGTAATCTATATTGTCATATATCGACATATTTTAAACGGCTAATTTGTTACATTCCGTGACAAGGGTCTACCCGAGGGTTAAACTCCCATGTCAAGAAAAGCATTGTAAGTGAATACCAATCTCTATTTTTAAGCGTACTGCTATTAATTCCGTACGGGCTATCTAAACTCCAATCGGTCTCTTTGTCGGTAACATCAAAGTCATCGTTAAAGAGTTTGCGTAGAGATAATTCGAGTCCAATATTCAATCTATTTTTTAATTTATATTTAACTCCTACGCCAAAGGGTATGTTCAGCCCAATAAATTTACTATTACCGTCGGCATAAGTAACACCTGTACCTGCAAAAACATATGGTGTATATGGTCTTGTTCCAGTATAGGTGTATTTATCGCTATAAGGTAAAAAATTAAATTCTATCTGTGCTCCTAGATCTGCAAAATTGCGAGAGAAATTTGTCTCCTTTTCAAAAGGCAACTTATACCTTGTGTCAATACTACTTCCAGATACATTCCCTGCCATTAGGTTAAGTTTAATTGACCAATTAAAAGTCATATTATATCTGAATAAAGCACCTCCACTTAATCCGGGATTTAAGAACAGATTTGTTTTATTAATATCACCCATGTATGACGAAGTTCCTATCGCTCCTCCAATCTCATACTTATACTCCTGAGAATATATTTTGGTAGAAAAGAAAAACGTCAATGAAATCGTTAGCAGAGTGATTAATTTATTAATCCTGAGCAAATTTATTAAGTTTCCCTCTCCATACATCATCTAATTGGGTCTGGGTTCCAGATACTCCACCGAATATCCATATATTGTTATTATTATCGGTTATTACCGATGCTTTTTTTCTAAACTCCATTTCTGTCGGTAGTGATTGATTTTCACCAGCCGATTTCCATTCAAGTCCGAAGTTATCAGAGTAATACAGGCTATTAGTTCCAGATGAGTTTGTTAATAGATAAGTATTATTATCGTAGAAAAACAATGTGCTTTCGGTTAGTGAAGACACACCCATTTTCTTTGATTTTAAATCTGATATCTTCCCATTTCTTTCCTGAATAATCCAGATATAATTATTAGCTGTATTATCAGCTTTTAAACCCCCGGCAATAATTATATATTTTATTGCGTGTGATGTAGAGCTGTTTATGCTTATTGAAGAGAAATCTCTTACAGGGAATTCGGAAATATTTGTATTTGATTCTATTTCCATAAAGCTAAAATCAGAGAAATCGTCTGTTTGAGCAAATTTGTAAGTGTTATTATCATCAATGATTACCAGACTTTTTCCATTGTTGTCAGATGGTAGTATGCCGTAATTCGCTATTATTGGAAAATCTGTATCTGTCATCGACCACGTGAAACCATCAGTAGAATTAAAAACTCTATTGGTTTCATCTAAAATATAAAGGGCGTCTTCAGAAGCGTTTAATGAAGACAATAAAACATTAGGCGGTAGTCCGCTAATATTAGCTGTTGTCCAGTTTGCACCATCATTTGACGATGAAGATACTGCGCCCATAGCTTCATTAGCAATAAAATATGTGATAAATCTGTTATTGTATGATACGGTTGTTTGATCAGTTATATTTGGTGTGATATAATAACCATCAGATATTTTTTCCCAAGACAAAATATAAGGATCCTTGTCATGTACATTCAATTGAAAGTCATACTTTTTAGTTGTTTTGCCATCAGGAGCTGTTGTAGTTATTCTATATAAATTATTAATTCCTACCGAATCTGATTGAGACCATACTACATCTTCTGAACCGCTAACGCTCAATGTTACGTTATTCAAAGAAGAGTATGTGCTTGAGCCTCTTAAGTTAATTGTAACACTGTCAATATGAAACTTATAAGGTAGTAACTCCTTATTGAAAATCTTCCCATTTACCTGGTCAATAGTAAATATTGTACTGTTTAGGATGTTACTTGTGTCAGATTTAGAGGAGATTGAGAAAGTGTAGATCTGTGCATCGGCCGAATACTCTACTTCCCTAGCTTCAGAACTGTCTAGGCACGAAGGAAGTAATAACATATTAATGATAATTGCTAATGTCCAGAGAAAATATTTAGAATTCATTTGTTTCAATAATATTGTATTCACTGTTTAAGTTATGCAAAAGTATGAAGATTTTTCTCTTTAACCATATTAAAATGAATATTTAAAGAATATTTCGAGTTATTCTCTCTTTAAATGTAACTGGGACGAGTTTAGGTATTTCTTTATCTTAATTTCTTCTCCCTGAATTTTAGGGGCTTTAACGCCCGATTTTAACTCTAAATCCGCTATTTCAATATAGGCCTCATCCCACATATTATTTTGGATAAACGATGATAAAAGTTTACTTCCACCTTCAATTAACACGGAATATATTTTTTCTTTATACAAGTGGTTTAATATTTGACTTATTGTATCTTCAGAGAAGTCCATCTCAATAAATTTCAAAGAGTCTATTGATGCAATATTTTTCGGAGTTTTTTTGGTGAAAACAATTGTGGGAACCGTTCCGTCAAATAAAGCTAAACTTTGGGGTAGCCTATTATGCCTGTCTATTACAATTCTAGTGGGATTATCACCATACCAATTTCTGGAAGTAAGTTTAGGATTGTCGAGTATAGCAGTATTAGTTCCAACTAATATACCCTGAACGTGTGTTCTGAATTTATGAACTATAGTATGAGTGAGTTGATTAGAAATTATAGTGGGTTGTTTATTTTCTGAAGGATCTCTAAGGAGATCGATAAATCCATCTTTGCTTTGTGCCCATTTTAAAATTATAAAAGGACGAGAATAAAGTTGATTTACAAAGAAATGTTTATTCAGATCTCTGGCTTCATCTTCTAATACACCTTCTATTACTTCTATACCTGCGTTTTTCATTAGTTCAACTCCCTTTCCAGAAACTTTTGGGTTTGTGTCTCTAGTGGCTATTACTACACGAGGTATTTTATTTAAAATAATTAATTGTGCACAAGGTGGTGTTTTGCCGTGGTGAGCACATGGTTCAAGTGAAACATATAGAGTAGACTGCTGTAAAAGAGATTTATCTTTAACTGAATTGATAGCATTAACCTCTGCATGGCTCTCTCCAAACTGTCTATGGTATCCTTCTCCTATAATCCTGTTTTGGTGCACTATTATTGATCCCACCAAGGGGTTAGACTTGGTAAAACCTTCACTTTTACGTGCTAACTGTAAGCAACGTCGCATAAATATCAAATTTTGCTCCATTTTATTTATCTTTGTTATGCCGTGCATCTTTAGCTACTGATTTGTTATTGATAAATTTGAATAGAATGCATAATCACATACAACAATTTACACAAAATATTCAACAGCAATTAAGCGATTTATACACACAATCTGAGATTTCTTTTCTATCTCGGATTATTCTAGAAGAGGTGTCTTGCAAAATTAATAAATTATCCGACTCTGAGTTACGTAAGGCAGAAGATATTGTAAAGCGGCTACAAAATAGTGAACCAATTCAGTATATTTTAGGTAAATGCGAATTTTATGGATTAACTTTTAAACTTACCTCAGATGTGCTAATACCACGACCTGAAACAGAGGAGTTGGTAGAGTGGATTTTAACAGAAAAGAGTGAAGCTAATAGCTCAATACTGGATATAGGTACCGGGAGTGGGTGTATAGCAATTTCTCTAGCAAAAAAGGGAAAAGGGGTAAATGTGCACGCATGGGATATCTCATCATCAGCCCTAAAAGTTGCTTCTGAGAATGCTGCAATAAATAATGTAAATATTCAAACATCAAAAGTCGATGTTTTATCTAAAGAGGATTTGGAAGAGCATTACAGCTTTGATATTAAGTACGATTTTATAGTTAGCAACCCACCATATATAACTAACAGCGAAAAATCTCATATGGAGGATAATGTGCTTAACTATGAACCACATTTAGCTTTATTTGTACCCGATAGCAACCCCTTGTTGTTTTACAGTAGAATAGCAGATGTTTCTCTTAGGCTACTAAAAAAAGGCGGAAAACTCTTCTTTGAAATTAATCCACCTTATGCTAACGATTTAGCTCAGATGCTGAAAGAAAAAGGTTTTAAGGATGTTGAATTAAGAAAAGATATAACAGGAAAACTCAGAATGCTAAAAGCTGTTTTATCTACCTTTAATTCATAAAGATCGTGAAAACAGTTTTGTGACAATCTAAAACAATGAGTAAAAAAGATATAATAATTTCAGAAGATCAGGCTTTTTTGCGAATGGCGCGCATTTGTTCAAGAAAGGAATACTCACCATTCGATATTTCACAAAAACTCTACAGATTGGGGTTTTCAAGTGAAGCTATAGAAAATATAATAAATAAACTGAAAACTGAAAATTATATCAATGAGGAGAGGTTTGCGAGAAGTTTTGTGAATGATAAACTTCTTATCAATAGGTGGGGCGTAAAAAAAATTGAGATGCATTTGAAATATAAACAACTGTCTCAAAGCGTTATAGATGATATTTTGTCAGAATATTCTAATACAGAGCTAAATAGCTCACTCCAGTCGATATTAATAAAAAAATGGAGACAAGTTAAAGGAGAATCAGATTATGAGAAGAAAGGAAAGCTAATAAAATACGCATTAGGGAGAGGTTTTAAAATGGATGCGATTATCCAATGTATAAACAATTTGAATCTTAATGATAATGATATAAATTGATTGAAAAGTTGATATATGTGTAAGTTATCCTTGATAAACAATTTAATAAAACTTTTCCTACCAGAGGTTTGTGTTGCATGCGGAGTAGAGCTACTTCAAAGTGAATCAGGAGCATGCTTAAAATGTTTGTATAAGATACCTAGAACTAACAATTTTTCAAAAGAAAACAACTCAGCAGAGATTCTTATGGCTGGTAGAATTCCTTTTGAAAGAATTGCAACATTTTCTTATTTTGTTGAAGGTGGTGTTTTAAGACCTATGATTCATAAGCTTAAGTATTATAATGGAAAGAATCTTGGTTTACTATTAGGCAAAATGTTTGGTGAAGATCTTCTTGCAAGTGATTTTATTAATAATATAGATGTAATTTTGCCTGTACCATTACATCCTAAAAAGCAGCGTTCAAGAGGCTATAATCAAGCCGAAGTTATAGCAAATGGAATATCAGAAGCTACTAAAATACCAGTTATTACAAATAACCTTACTAGATTGGTGTTTAATCCTACTCAAACAAAACGCACAAAAACTGAACGTTGGAAAAACGTAAGTGGAATTTTCGAAATAAAGGATTCAACTGTTTTTGAGAGTAAGCATATACTACTTGTAGACGATGTAATAACTACAGGTTCAACCATAGAGGCTTGCGGCTATGCACTGCAAAATTGTGATAACCTAAAAATAAGTATTGCTACAATTGGTGAGGTTCTTTAAAAAAAACACTATTTTTGCATTCATTCCATTGATCAATTCAACAATAAAATGAAAACAGTACAAAAATTAACAGCCGAAAAACTTTTAAAAGTTAAAGCTATAAAACTACAACCCTCAAATCCTTTTACATGGGCTTCAGGGTGGAAATCACCAATTTATTGCGATAATCGCAAACTTATGTCTTATCCTTCGATACGTGATTTTATCAAAGTTGAGTTTGCCAGAATTATATTAGAGAAATATCCCCAAACTGATGCTATAGCCGGGGTAGCTACAGGAGCCATCGCACCAGGTGCACTGGTAGCCGATTTATTAAATCTACCCTTCGTTTATATTAGATCTACACCCAAAGATCACGGTTTAGAGAATTTGATAGAAGGTGACTTGAAACCTAAACAAAAGGTAATTGTCATTGAAGATTTAGTGTCTACAGGAGGCAGTAGTCTCAAGGCGGTTGAAGCAATTAGAAGTAACGGTTCTGATGTATTGGGTATGTTAGCAATTTTCACTTATGGTTTTACTCATTCTATACAAAATATGCAAGAAGCTAGAGTAGATCTCACTACTTTATCTAATTATGATGCGATATTAGATGAGGCACTTGCAACTGACTATATAGATGAATCTGAATTAAAAACTTTGCAGGACTGGCGTAAAAGTCCTGAAACTTGGGGACAACCAGGAAAAAATATAAAGATATGATTGAATTCAGTAGTGATGTAAAGACGATTTACCATTCCGATCGTGATATATTCAGGGTTTTATCTGATCTCCGCAATCTCGACTTGGTAAAAGAATACATACCCGAAGACAAGATTAAAGATTTTGTTTTTGATAAAGATAGCGTTTCATTTCGTGTAGATAATATAGGCAATGTAACTTTCCTTGTAATTGAAAGACAGCCCGAAAGTTTAATCAGATTTAAATCAGTGAAATTACCTTTCGACGTGTTTCTGGAGATACAATTACAGTTGAAGTCTGAAGAAGAGACCGAATTAACTATGATGGTTCAATCTGCTCTTAGTCCAATCATGAAGGGAGTTGTAGAAAAACCTATGAGAGATGCAGTTGATAGAATTTCAGATGCACTTACTCAGTTACCATACGACCAAATATAAAAAAAAGTTCCGGATGATCTCTTCACAGAGGTCATCCGGTTTTTGGAAAATCAAAAAAGTCATATAAGAAATAGAACTAATTTTACTTGTGGTTTTATTCTTGATTTTAATAGTATTCATTTGATGTAATTACAGGTATGGGCATCTCTGCTGTTGTTTGAACATTTTTAGATCTATTATACCTGTATACAACATCATAAATAATTTCTTTTGTATTTCTGTCAGATTGTGCACTCCATTCTTTAACCTTTATAGATAGCTTAACCGAATCAACATCGTTTTGGCGTAGTGGTTTCAAATCAAAGCATACAAATCCTTCATATAAACGTTCAGCTTGGCTCTCAAAAGAGTTGTGTCTTAACTCAACCTCAATAACATCATTTATCATTTCTGTTGAAGTTTTATTTTCAACCAGGTTAATTAAATGAGGCACTTTACCTCCATAATTAAAATGGAACGAAATATTAAGGTAGTCACCACCCACCCAAACAGCATTAGTTTTTATAGGATCATTGCCAATACTATCTTCATTATGAGCGTTTAGCTCTACAATATTCTTTGTAAGTAATGTCCAGATATCATTAACTTTAATGTAGTGATCAAAGCCATCTTTTTCTTCAGAAAGGATAGTATAATTTAATAGTACACGTTCTTTATTTAAAGAAGTGTATTCTACTGCACTAGCTGCTGGCCATAGTTTTTTACCATTATCCAGTAGAAGCGTATAGTTGCCACCACTCTCGGGTATTACTGTGGCAATGTCAATGCCAAAGTTGCCAAGAGATCTTGAGTTATCATCACAACTAATATTTACTAGCAATATAGTTGAGAATAAAACGGATATGATCAAGAGTTTTTTATGCATACTACTTTAAAATGTCTTTGCCTTTTCTTGGAATTATATGATAGATGCAAAAACATTGAAAATGTTGCATGTGATTTGAATAATAATCGCAAATTAACATAAATTAATTTACTTGGGTCTGCAGTGAATTTAGATTTTAAGTTTTGTTGATGCTTCAATTTCTTTAGCCCGTTCTATTGCTAAATGAATATTTGAACAAATGTTTTCTTCACCAATTAAATGTGGAATTTCCGATCTCTCAATCTTCTCTCTTACCTCGCTATTTACACCTGATAAGATTACCTGAATTTTTTCTTTTATTGAATTACGACAAAGCATTTCAAGATTATTTAATCCTGTTGAGTCAATGAATGGCACTTTCCTCATTCTAATTATGCGAATATCATGATGTATTCTAGAAAGTCTCATTTTCTCATCAAACTTATTTGCCACACCAAAGAAGAAAGGTCCACTAATTTCATATACCTCTACTGATTCGGGCAGTTGCAGATACTCATCGTCTTTCACAGTACTTTGTATCTCACTCTCGTCACTCAAATCTAAATGACCAGTAGAGTGCGAAATCTCAGTGCTTTCATTAACGCGTTTTAAAAATGCAAATATTGCTAAAACAAGACCCACTGCAATAGCTACTGTAAGATCGAAAATTACAGTAAGTGAAAATGTTGTCAATAAAATAGCTCTAGTAGCAGCCGATTGTTTAACAAGAGATACAAATGTTCGCCACTCACTCATATTATAAGCTACAACTACTAATATTCCTGCTAAACATGCCATTGGAATGTGTCTAGTGAGGTCACCTAAAAACAAAACTATTAATAATAATACAATAGCATGGATAATACCGGCAACAGGCGTTCTACCACCATTATTAATATTTGTCATGGTTCTTGCAATTGCGCCTGTTGCAGGAATTCCCCCAAAAAATGGAGTAATTATATTTGCTACCCCCTGTGCTATAAGCTCTGAGTTTGAGTTGTGTTTTGCCCCAGTTACACCATCTGCCACAGTAGCCGAAAGCAGCGACTCAATTGCACATAAAATGGCAATTGTAAATGCTGATGGAAACAGTATGCGTATACTTTCTAAACTTAATGGTATTTGTTTAATATCTGGTAATTGGCTCTGAATAATATATCTGTCTCCAATAGTTTCAATTCCATTAATCCCAGTATATTTATTCAAGAAATATACACCAATAGTTACTGCAATTATAGAGATTAAGGAGCCTGGTATTTTTCTTGAAAATTTTGGGGTAATTATTATAATGGCTACACTAATAATAGCGATTAGTGTTACCCATAAGTTAACTGAATTAAAACTTTGGAAATAAATAATCCATTTTTCAATAAAACCAGAAGGCAACTTTGGTGTAGTTAGACCAAAAAAGTCTTTTATTTGTGTTGAAAATATCGTTAGAGCTATACCACTAGTAAATCCAACAATAATTGGATATGGAACAAACTTAATTATTGATCCTAGTTTCATAAATCCCATGAAAACAAGCATAAGTCCAGCCATCACAGTTGCAATTGCAAGCCCTTGCACACCATACTGTTCTACAATTCCGTAAACAATTACTATGAATGCTCCTGTTGGTCCTCCAATCTGAACAGTACTTCCTCCCAAAAAAGATATAATAAATCCAGCGATTATAGCAGTATATATTCCCTTCTCAGGCGTCACGCCCGAAGCAATCCCAAATGCAATTGCCAGAGGTAAAGCTACAACACCCACAATCAATCCTGACATCAAATCTGCCACGAATTTCTCCCTGTTGTAGGTTTTTAAAGTTTGAAAAAGGGTTGGTTCAAAGGAGGAAAGGAAATTTATTCGCATAAATCTAATAAAATAAGTGTAAAATCACAAAGGTAGTAAAATAAATTAAACCACTCCTTGTTCAACTAGTACACATACCCTTTCGGTTACTCTGTCTTCTCCAAATGGATTATATCTTGCTTTGAGATCATTTCCGAAAAGTTTTGCAAAAAGGTTTGCAGACCATGCTTTGAAGCTACCCATAAAAGCATCAATAATATGATAGGATGATGAATGAGTTTCTCTATCCACGAGTTTCATTAATAATTGGCCCTGCGATCTTGTGAGCTTTTTCATCTTCGGAGTATACTTATCTGTTAAGTATTTCTCCATTTTATTAAGATGTTGCTGTCTTACCTTATCATTAGGTAAAGTTTCCATATACTCATATGTTTCGGTAATAATACCTGCAATTTCTTTAGCATACGGTAGTGTTTTTTTTACGTCACGTATTAACTTCGAGTATGCAATTTGATCTTTAGTACTTCTAAAAGTTATTGGAGAGTATTTTATAAAATCACCTAACCACATACAAGCAATAGTATCCCCTTCCTCTACAACTGCTGGGTAAACATTAGGCATTAAATATATTGTAGATATTGGTGTTTGCTTATCTGGATTAATATTTGTGGCATAATAATCCTGTGCATTTACCTGCGATGGTAAAAACATAAGAAATAATATCATAAGTATATAACCCAGTCTTTTCATAACGATACAAAGATAATCAGTCGTTTTAATTTCCAAAATAAAATCGCGTTAAGTGTAGTTAATTAAGTCTCGAGCTTAGAGAGTGTTAAGAAAGAAAAAAAGAGTATTTTGTTCAAAACAAATTGATATTAAATGATACACCAAACTATAAAACCAAAAAAACAGATTTTTGTTCGATGATGAGGATTAATTAGTGTACTTTTGAACTAGTAAAAAAAGTAAAACTATGACATACTATCATTTAGGAGAACTTGTGCACAAACAAGCCCATAAAAATAAAAGTAAAATAGCAATTAAACAACACGATACGGGTGATAATTGGTCAGATATAACTTGGGGTGCTCTATCAGAAAAAGTAATGAAGACTGCACAGGCAATGGCAGAGTTAGGGGTTAATCCTAACGACAATATTGGTATTTACTCTCAAAATATGAGTAAATATCTGATTGCTGATTTTGCGGCATATGCCAACAAAGCTGTTATGGTTCCTATGTATGCTACCTCTTCTCCAAATCAGATAAAATATATTATAAATGATGCAAGTATTAACCTGATTTTTGTAGGAGAGCAATTTCAATATAACAATGCCTATAAGGTTCAAATAGAAAGTTCTAATCTAAAAAAGCTTATTATATTCGATAGGAATGTTATAATGAATCCAGAAGACAAAACGTCTATATATTTCGATGATTTTATTACAACAGGAGATAACTCAGAGTCGTTGGCACTTGTACAAGCAAGAATGAGGCAATTAAAGAGTACAGATTTGGCAACTATAATATATACTTCAGGTACTACCGGAGAACCTAAAGGTGTTATGCTCAATCATTCCAACTATCTTAAAGCTTTTGAAATTCACGATATTAGATTAACTGAACTCACAGATAAAGAAATTTCAATGTGCTTTCTACCTCTTACTCATATCTTTGAGAAAGCTTGGACTTACTACTGTCTTACAAAAGGTATTACCGTTGCAATTAACAAAGAGCCGGCTAAAATAAGACAAAAAATAAAAGAAATTCGTCCCACTCTTATGAGTAATGTTCCTCGTTTTTGGGAAAAGGTGTATGAAGGGGTAAAAGAAACTATAGATAGCTCACACGGATTGGTTAAATGGTTGTTTAAAGATGCTGTTAAAACAGGAAGACGTCATAACCTAGATTTCGTAAATGAAGGTAAGAAGGCTCCTCTGGGTATCCGCATAAAATTTAATCTTTACAAACACTCAATTTATTATCTTATTAAACGAATAGTAGGCATAGATCGAGGAAACTTTTTTCCTGTTGCTGGAGCACCTCTTTCTGATAATATAAACGAGTTCCTGCAATCTATTGATGTGCATATTATTTACGGTTATGGATTAACTGAGACAACTGCAACTGTTAGCTGTTTTACAACCACTGGATTTAAAATAGGTACTGTAGGCAAGGTGATGCCCGATACAATAGTGAAGATTGGAGAAAACAATGAAATCCTAATAAAAGGCGATACTGTTATGTCTGGCTATTATAATAAACCAGAGGCTACAAAAGAAGTATTTACCGAGGATGGCTTCTTTAGAACTGGCGACGCGGGGAAAATAACAGATGATAATGAGCTTATTATGACAGAGCGTATAAAGGATCTTTATAAAACGTCAAATGGAAAATATATAGCACCTCAAATGATCGAAACCAGGGTAGGGGAAGATAAATACATAGACCAAGTCGCAGTAATTGGAGACAGCAGGAAGTTCGTTAGTGCACTAATAGTTCCTGAATATAAAATGCTGGAAAAATACGCTGCAGATCAAGGTATTGCATATAATAACATGCAAGATTTGATGAATAACAATCAAGTACATGATTTCATCTTCGGACGCATAGAGCTATTACAATCTCAGTTCACTAATTATGAAAAAATTAAAAAGTTCACTCTTTTGCCCAAGCCCTTCAGTGTAGAAAGTGGAGATTTAACTAACACGCTGAAATTGCGAAGAAAAGTAATTCTCGAAAAATATGGCGAGGTAATTGATAGCATGTATAAGGATTAGCGCATAACTCAACAGTTAGTTTGTCAAAGAAATCACTATCTTTGCACCGTTTTAAAGTAGTAAAAGTTGTATTGGAATGGACTATAATTTCAAAGAAATAGAAAAGCAGTGGCAGAAATATTGGGTTGATAACAAAACCTATAAAGTAACCGAAGATATTACAAAACCTAAGTACTATGTGCTCGATATGTTTCCTTATCCCTCCGGAGCGGGACTACATGTTGGCCATCCTCTTGGTTATATAGCTTCAGACATATTCTCGCGCTACAAACGTTTGCAGGGATTCAATGTTTTGCACCCAATGGGGTACGATGCATATGGTTTGCCAGCAGAGCAATATGCAATACAAACCGGTCAGCATCCAGCTGTTACAACCAATAATAATATTAAAAGATATAGAGAACAGCTTGATAAAATTGGTTTCTCTTACGACTGGAGCCGTGAGGTTCGCACATGTGATCCCGAATATTATAAATGGACTCAATGGGCATTTATTAAGATGTTCAACTCTTATTATTGTAATAAAGCAAAAAGTGCGCAATCTATTTCTGAGCTAATTCAGAAATTCTCAAGTCATGGGAGTGCCAACTTAGATATTGCATGCAGCGAGCCTCTTGAGTTTACTTCTGAAGAATGGAACAATAAGAAAGAGAAGGAACAACAGGAAATTCTTATGAATTATCGTATTGCTTATCTAGGCGACACCATGGTAAATTGGTGTGCACAATTAGGCACTGTGCTTGCAAATGATGAAGTTAGTGAAGGACTTTCTATTAGAGGAGGATATCCAGTTGAGCAAAAGAAAATGCGTCAATGGTGTTTACGTGTTTCTGCTTATGCAGAGCGTCTATTGGATGGGTTAAATAATATTGATTGGACCGAATCTTTAAAAGAAACTCAGCGACACTGGATTGGACGTAGTGAGGGTGCTGTTATGCATTTTAAAACATCTAACGACTTCTCTTTTGATATCTTTACTACTCGTGCAGACACAATTTTTGGTGTAACTTTCATGGTTCTGGCACCAGAAAGTGATTTAGTAGAACAGCTAACTACAGAAAGCCAAAAGGCAGAAGTGCTGAATTATATTAAAAAGACAAAGAAGAAAACAGAACGTGAACGAATTTCAGATAGAACTGTAACTGGTGTATTCTCAGGTTCATATGCTATACATCCTTTTACAGGTGAGTCTCTTCCCATTTGGATTTCAGATTATGTATTAGCCGGATACGGCACAGGTGCTATTATGGCTGTGCCCGCACATGATAGTAGAGATTATGATTTTGCAAAACACTTCTCTTTGCCAATTATTCCACTTATAGAGGGATGTGATGTCTCCGAAGAGAGTTTTGATGCAAAAGAAGGGCTAATGATCAATTCAGAGTTTCTTAATGGTATGACTGTTAAAGAGGCTATACCTGCAGCAATAGATGCTGTCGAAGACAGAGAGCTGGGGTATCGTAAGGTGAATTATAGGTTGCGCGATGCTATCTTTTCTAGACAACGTTATTGGGGAGAGCCTTTTCCTATATATTATAAAGATGGTATGCCTTATACTCTTGATGAGAGCGAACTGCCACTTGAATTACCAGAAGTTGATAAGTATTTACCAACTGAGACAGGTGAACCACCGTTGGCAAGAGCAAAAAACTGGATGACAAAAGATGGTTATCCTCTAGAACTTAATACAATGCCGGGATTTGCAGGGTCATCTGCTTACTACCTAAGGTATATGGATCCTAATAACAACGAAACTCTTGTATCTGAAAAAGCTAATAGTTATTGGCGTAACGTAGATCTATATATAGGTGGCACAGAGCATGCTACCGGACACTTGGTGTATAGTAGATTTTGGAATAAGTTCCTATTTGATATTGGTTTGTCTTGCGAAGATGAACCATTTAAGAAGTTGGTTAATCAAGGTATGATACAAGGTCGCAGTAACTTTGTATATAGAGTTAAAGGGACAAATAATTTTGTTTCATTTAACCTTAAGGATAAGTATGACGTAACTCCAATCCATGTTGATGTAAATATTGTTCATAATGATATACTCGATATTGATGCCTTTCGTAATTGGAGCCCTGATTATAAATCTGCTGAGTTTATACTCGAAAATGGTAAATATATTTGTGGCTGGGCTGTTGAGAAGATGTCTAAATCGATGTATAATGTTGTAAATCCAGATGATATAGTAGACAAATATGGAGCTGATACATTAAGACTTTATGAGATGTTTTTAGGCCCATTAGAACAGTCTAAGCCATGGGATACTAATGGCATAGATGGAGTTCACCGATTTCTTAGAAGGGTGTGGAGCCTGTTTTATAAAGATGGAGTGCTCAGTTTGTCGGATGACGAACCTACAAAAGAAGAATTAAAGACACTTCATAAGTTAATAAAGAAACTATCATTTGATATTGAGAATTTTTCATTCAATACTTCAGTTTCGGCATTCATGATTTGCATAAATGAGCTTACAGCTTTGAAATGCAATAAGAGGTCAATTCTTAGTCAGTTTATTATATGTTTAGCTCCTTTTGCACCACATATTTCTGAAGAGTTATGGCATGTTTTAGGTAATAATACTACTGTTTGTGATGCTAATTGGCCAGAATTAAATGAAGATTATCTTGTTGAAGATACTTTCCCTTACTCTATTTCATTTAACGGAAAATCACGATTTGTACTTGAGTTTCCATCAGATGCTACTAATACAGAGATAGAAGAGGTTGTGCTTAACCATCAAAACTCGCAAAAGTGGATAGAAGGGAAAATTCCTAAAAAAGTTATCATTGTACCCAAGAAAATTGTTAATATAGTTGTTTAATTTTATCATCACTTTTTAATGTTATATTAGTCAATGCAAAAGTTCCCTCAATTTAGTCTGAAAAAGTTTTATTTGAAAGACTATCTTACTATTTTTTTAGGAACATTCATGTACTCATTGGGGGTAACGTTGTTCATAGTGCCACACCAGTTTGTGCTTGGAGGCCTCACAGGTGTTGCTGTTTTACTTAATTATGGATTCGGTTTGCCGGTTTCAGTAATGGTTTTAATTTTGAACGTTATTCTCTTAACTGTTTCATATAAAGTGTTAGGAACTGAATTTCTTATTAAAACAGTTGTTGGTGTAGGCTCTTTAACAGCTTTCCTAGTATTTTTTGAGACTTTAAATTTAGCACCATTTATGACTGAAGAGCCACTAATGGCAGGTCTTGTTGGTTCAATAGTTGCAGGTGCAGGGGTTGGGCTTGTTATGTCGGTAAATAGCAGTACTGGTGGAACTGATATTATTATTCTCATTATTAATAAGTATAGAAATGTAACTCCAGGGAGAATGATGTTGTATATCGATTTATTTATCGTCACCTCTTCATTTCTAATTTTTAAAAGCATTGAAACCATAGTTTTCGGTATAATAATAATAGCTGTAATGTCAACCTCTGTTGATTGGATATTAAATGGTCTTCGCCAATCAGTTCAATTTTTCATTGTTTCTAGAGAGTATGAAGAAATAGCAACACAAGTAAATATGCAGCTTGGTAGAGGATGCACAGTGCTTGATGGCACAGGTTGGTACACTAAGACAGAGCAAAAAGTTCTAATATTAATGGCAAAACGGAGCGAATCTAATTCAATATTCCGACTTGTAAAAAGTATTGACCCAAATGCTTTTGTGTCTCAAACCAATGTTGTGGGGGTGTATGGTAAAGGTTTTGATAGAATGAGATAGTCTATATCACAATCTAATTAAACTGGGGCATGATGTATGTCTCCTTTTTAATTGCCATTATCAGTTGCCCTATCAACCAAATAAATCAGCGATTTATAGTTAATCCCACTATTTACAGAAAGTCCTATTTCACAAGTTATGCTATTAGAAAATCCCTCCTTTGCATCAATAATTTCGTGCTTCAATGGTGTTAGAGCAGATTTTGGGAGTTCTGGATAAAAGAACCCTCTATCGCCTGCCCATCCACAACAATTTACATTGTTGGGCACAATAACTCTGTCGGCACATCTGTCGGCAACATTAAAAAGTTTTTCACCAAGTTGCATTTTGGTAGAGCTACATGTGGTGTGTATAGATATAGAAATAGGTTGTTTTGCAATAACAAGACGGTCGAGAAGGAAATCGTGTATAAAATCCACTTGATCATAAAGTTTTAAACGAGGATCGAGAGTCTCGCGCATGTGCAGTAAGCAGGGGCTCATATCGCAAACAATTGGGATCTCACCATTATTACTTGCTTTTAAAAGTGCCTCATTCAACTCTGTTTCTTTTTTGTGTGCCTGCTCCCTAAATCCTTTACTACTGAACGCCATCCCACAACAAAGTTCATCTTTCTTTTCAGGAATAATAACAGTATAATTAGCCTTTCGTAAAAGTGAAAGCATTTTAGCTGGAATATCCTCTTTCTCCTCATATCCATAAGAAGGACCACTCATAGAGCGTGTTATGCATGCAGGGAAATAAACAACCTTTGGTGCATTGGGTGTAATTGCTGGATAGCTGCTTTTTGCAATGCGTTTACTACCAGATGGAGTGTAGCGCGTCCATAAAGGAATAATACCACCACCAATTTTATGAAATCCATAAGCAATTTTTTCAATTGAATCATATCCAAAAGCTTTTGAAATGGAGTGGGGTATACCAATGACTCCTCTAACAATTGATGTTATAGCAGCCATATTATTTGCAATTACACTTGCCATGCTCTTTGCAAATGCACCGTTGCGCTGCCATCTCAATTCTTTCACAAGTATACCGGTGTCAATATTAACAGGGCAGGCAATACCGCACAAACCATCGGTTGCACATGTCTCATCCAATGGGTAAGAAATTTCTTTAATCTGCTTCAGAATTGATTTTTTTTTATTTTTGTCAACCGCATTATCTGTAATATAACGATAAGCAACAATTCTCTGCCTAGGTGTAAGTGTAAGATCTTTAGACGGACACACTACCTCACAAAATCCACACTCAATACATTTATCAATAATTGGATTTGCATCTGGTATACGTTTCAAGTTTTTGATAAATACATCTTTATCACTATTTATTACAACTCCCGGATTAAGCACATTTGAAGGGTCAAATGCTGTTTTTATACGTTTCATTAACCTATAAATATCTGCACCCCATTCCTTTTCAACAAATGGTGCCATATTACGTCCGGTGCCATGCTCTGCTTTCAGACTGCCATCATGTTTTACAACTACCAGATCACAAAGTTGATGCATAAAAGAGGCGTATTTTTGTATACCCTCTTCATTGTTGATGTCCGGAAAAACTGTGAAATGTACATTCCCATCAAGTAAATGTCCCCACATTACGGCATCTTCATATCCAGAGCTAACAAGTAGCTCTCTTAAATCAGATAATGCATCACCCAGCGATTCACCTCTGAAAGCCACATCTTCAATGATACTGGCAGTATTTGGAGGTCGAGATGCAGCAGCAGATGTAAACAGGCCGTTTCTAACATTCCAATATAGGTTATAAAGGAATTTATCTGTTGTAAACTTTATTGACGAAAGTGTTTCTATATGTGCAAGCTTACTTTCAATTTCAGCCATTTGTGACAATAGAGTAGCCTCGTCATCTGCCGATGTTTCTATTAGTAGAGCTGCTGCGCCTTCGGGCAATGACTTTAAATCAGCAGGCATACCTTTCTGATTCTCTACAGATCGCAAAGCGTTGCGATCCATTAGTTCAGCTGCACTAACTTCGCAACTTCTTAAAGGAATAATTGCCTCACTTACGTCTCTAAGATTGTTGAAATAAATCAATGCAGATGCTTTAAGAGGAGCATCATGAACTGTGCGAAAAGTAGCTTGTGATATGAACCCCAGTGTGCCTTCTGATCCTATCATTAGTTGCTGAATTATGTCAATAGGATCACTGAAATCAATAAGTGAATTTACACCGTAGCCACATGTGTTCTTTAATTTAAATTTTCTTTCAATCTTTTTTCGTATTGCCTCGTCTTGGGTTGCTTCGTTATGAAGATTTTTTATTTCAGTAATGAATTCAGGATGGGTAAGAATAAATGAGCTGCGACTTTCACTATCACCAGTATCAAGTAATGTACCATCTGCAAATATTATACGCATAGATTTTATAGTATTATAGCTATTGTGCTTAATACCATAACTAGATCCGCTAGAATTGTTGGAAATTATACCTCCAATCTTTGCAGAGTTTATTGAAGCAGGCTTAGGCCCTAGTTTTCGTGCGTATTTCTTTAAGATTAAGTTTGCCGAAGAGCCTGTAAGCCCGCAACCAAATGTTGCAGTATAACCTTTATCTGTAATATTTGAGAAGTTAAATCCATTACCCACTTCTATCAATATAGAATCGGATATGGTTTGCCCGCTCAAACTTGTTCCAGCAGCTTTAAAAGTAGCAGGAATATTTTCACTATGGCAGAGCTTTAATAATCGAATAACCTCCTCTTCTGAGTTAACTTTAACAACGGCTTTAGGTAATAGTCTATAAAGACCAGCATCCGTTCCTTTTGTGAGCCTAGAAAGCTCATCTGTAAAAACTTGGTCTTTAGGAAAAAGTCTTAATAACCGAGAGTTCATCAATTAAAAATTGCTATACTAATGATATAAAAATGTCTTTACCCAATTCCTCCATTTTTATCTTTCCTTCTCTACTTAACCACCCAAGAGCGGCATAGAGGTTTTTGTCTGTAAACTTTGTTGCTCTTTTTAAATCCTTAATATTCTGTTTACCCTTTTCATCTAAGATTGTCCAAATCTTTCCTGCGTTAATACCAAATGCTTCTATCATATTATTTTGTTATTTGTTTTATATTATGATTTATAAATCTCATGTAAAGTTACATCTAAAATTAAAAAAAACAAATATTGATTTTCAATATTTTAATGGTTATCAAGGGGTCGCTTATACTTTAGATATACACAATCCACTATTTCGTTATAGTTGCCTTATGGTTGAGTTATGGTTGCCTTATGGTTGCTTTATGTTTTAATAAGGATAGTATATATGAATCTTATGGCAAGTATAGGTTAAACACGGGCAATATCCCTTTGATTAATACCTAAAACTAGAGGTTTTCGATAATCTCGGATACCTGCATGATTAATGAATTGGAGTTATCGTTGATAATTATATAGTCGGAAAATTGAATTTTCTCCTCTTCTGAAATTTGACTGTTAATTCTAGCTTTAATTTTTTCTACACTTATTTTATCACGATTGACTACTCTATTGATGCGTAATTCTTCAGGTGCATATACTGTAATGAGTTTGTTTATATACTTTTTGAACCCGGCCTCAATTAAAATGGCCGATTCTATTGCTACAATTCTTGAACTAGAGTGATGTTGACACCATTCTATAAATGAATTAGCTACTTCAGGATGGATTATCGAGTTGGCGATTTTAAGGTTATCTTCATAGTTGAAAATTAGCTCTCCAAATAATTTCCGATTAAGCTCATTATCTGTATAGATAGCGCTGCCAAATTGGTTAATTAATTTATTTCTTATGGTTTTAGAGGTGTTGACAAGATGCTTAGATTCTTTATCTGCATCATATACAGCTATGTTATTGAGGCGGAGGATATCGCATACAACCGACTTTCCACTACCTATACCTCCTGTGATACCAATCTTAATCATCTGTTTTCGAAAAGAAACTCAACGCTAGTAGGAGAAATCTTAGGATCTACTATCGAACCAGGTTTTTTTGTGACTATTAACTCTACTCTACCATTTTCATTTTCACGGAACGATCTGTAATCAAGCTCAATTGCAAAATCTTCTGGAGTAATTTCTCTGTAAGCATCAAGTGTTACAGAAAAAGAGACAGTTGCACGTGAAGGGAAGAACTTAACATCGAGGTTGCGAGGAAGGTGAGTTGCTTTTATCGGAATTTCAAATGATTGCTCGGTATACTCAACTACTGGTATATAAATGTCAACCTCTGTAGGTGAAAATTTCACTCCTTCTACTGGGTAAATTGCTATAGGAAGTTGCGACGTAGCATTGATGTTTTTAAATATGGTATACTCCGTTATTGCCGTATTAAGGTTGCTTAGTGATTCTTTAGAGCCATATGCGATAACACTTGCTGGTATAAAGATAATACTGTCAGCCATTAGGTTTGCTCGACTAGTGGTAATCTCTCCATCAAATGTAACTTTCAACTCTTTGCTCTCTAGCTTGGAGGTTGCTAAAGAAACAGTCATTGGGTAATATCCTCTTATTCTAGTGCTGGTTGCAAACTGAGATGATAATAGTTGGCGAAACTCCTCACCCTGTAATATGTTAGTTCCACCATCAGTTATTTCAGAAACATCAATCTCTAATGAATCTTTTTTTGTTATATCTAGTTTGAAAATCTCTGATCCATTATCAGAGATACTTATGTCGATAAACTGAGGTAGAGGATTGTTAAACACTACATCCTCAGGGATATTAGTGTATTTTAAAGCGAATCTGTATGTACCCTCTACATTCTCTTTTTGAAAAAAAAGCATTAACCAGAAAATGAAAGCCATCATTAAAAAAAACAGAAAGGCGAACATGTTTTTCCACGGAAATGTGGAAAAATAATCTCTTACTTTTGGCCTCCACTCCCTGAATACAGCTTTTAGATCCATAACAGGGTATTTATTTATTGAACTGCTGCATCCTTTGAAGATGCGTATACCGATGATTTCTCGAATTTAAGTCTAACTCCGTCAGCTACCTCAACAAGAAACCATGTATCGCCAACTTCTTTAATTCTACCGTGTATACCACCAGCAGTTACAACCCTATCGCCGTTAGTCATTGCTTCGCGGCTTTTTTGTAATTCTTTTTGTTTTTTTTGCTGTGGACGTATCATAAAGAAGTAGAATACTGCAATAATTGCAATAAGCATAAAAAGTGTGCTGCCCATACCTCCAGCACCACCAGCTGGTAATTGTAATAAAATATCCATAAAAGTTTTTATTTAAAATTTGATTATTAATTTTTAAAGATAATATTTTCTTTCTTTATATACTGCACAATTGCATTTAAAATTCCATTTATAAAGGTTCCGCTCTTAGGAGTACTGTATGATTTTGAAATCTCAATATATTCATTTAGTGATACATTAAATGGAATTGAATCGAAGCTGAAAATTTCAGCCAATGCTATTTGCATGACAACTAGATCCATGAGTGCAATTCTTTCGAAATCCCATTTATCAGTGTGTTGCTCTATAAGCTCTCTGAATTTATTTTCACTTAAAATTGTTTCATGCAAAAGCTTAAGAGCAAAGTTTTTATCCTCTTCATCCTTAAACATAGGCAAAAGAGGTTGTTTTGGTCCTAATTCTTCTGAGAATCTTTTAATTGTTTTAAGTACAAACGATTGAACAATTTCTATATCATCATTCCAATAAATGCACTCATCTTCAAGTAGATCGTCTAGCTCCTCATTCCCACAGATAAACTGCTTGAATGTTTTTCTCCAAAACTCTCTATCTTCATTGTATGTTGGATTATCTATTTGAGAATACTCTAAGTAGGTGTCTGATTCTAAAATCGTTTCCAAGAGGTTTTTAACAAATGCCTCGTTGTCGGTCCATGACATTGGGCGCTCGTTGCTATAACTGCTTAACTGATTGTTGGTTTCTAGTTGTAGAATAAACTTGTTTCTAAGCAAGTGAGTGTTAGGATTAATATCTTCTTCTGTGGGAAGGTATTTGTTTCTCTTTGTTTCTACCCGGCTATCATACATTTTTGTGATCTCTATCATTAATAGGAACATATAATAATATAAATCGTATGATTTCTGTAAGCCAAATAGTAATTCTTTTTCGGCTTTTCGCAAATCTTTATTCGTACCTTGGTACCAAGAATAAACTAATTGGACTACTCTTATACGAATTAAATTTCTGTTTATCATTTTCTTAATGAACTTTTTTCCTTTAATCAAACTTTTTTTTGGAATTGCAAAAGTAGTTATTTTTTCGGGAATTTGAACTGATTTAATAGAAAAGGACGATTTAAGAATCGGGTTGTTTACATTTTTTGTATGTTTGTGGGAACTTATATACAAAATTAAATATTTTAAATTCAAGGAAATGAAAAAGACAATTCTTTTAATATCAATGTTTGTTTTCACATTATTGATTTTTGCGCAACAAGCAGAGCGAAAGATTTCGATAATTCCTGAACCCGTATCTATGGTGAAAAAAGGAGGACACTTTGTTTTTCCAGATCAAGTGGTCGTTTCCATCTCCCAGGCAGAGAAAAGCAATTATTTGAAAAACCTTGTAGAAGAGAGGTTTTCTACAGCGCCCGGCAAAAGAGTTGTTTTTGTCAATTCTGAAAATTCTGATAATAATGCTGATATCGTACTATTGTTAAACCCCATAGAGAATAATCAAATTGGTGATGAAGGATATACACTTCAAGTAACCAGCGATAAGGTAACAATTCATGCAAACAAGTCGGAAGGTTTGATATATGGTTTGCAAACATTGTTTCAATTATTGCCTCCTCAAATTGAAAGTAATAAAAAAGAGGATAATGTATCTTGGCAGGTGCCTCAGATAGAGATTGTAGATTACCCGAGAGTAGGCTGGAGAGGCTTAATGTTAGATGTTTCACGTCATTTCTTCACGGTAGATGAAGTCAAAAAATATATCGATAACATGGTGAAATATAAATTCAATATGTTTCACTGGCATCTTACTGATGACGAAGGATGGAGAATTGAAATTAAAAGTTTGCCAAAACTTACAGAAGTTGGTGCATGGCGTACTGAGCAAATAGGTTGGTTTGGAGATTTTGAACAACCTGATAAGGATGCTCCCAAAAATTATGGTGGTTTTTATACACAAGATGAAATCAGAGATGTTATTAATTATGCTTTAGAAAGAAACATTCAAATTATGCCCGAGATAGATGTTCCTGGTCATAGCTCTGCGGTATTAGCAGCATACCCCGAACTGGCATGCTTCCCCGAAAGTGGTGATCATTTCGTGAGAACAGGAGCAACTTTTTTAGATTGGAACACTGGTGGTAGGCCTGAAGCAATATATGAGAATACTCTAAATCCAGCTAATGATAAAGTCTATGAGTTTATGGACAAAGTTATCACTGAAGTTGCAGCACTTTTCCCTTTCGAATATATACACACTGGTGGTGATGAGGCTCCCTATACTTTTTGGGAAAAGTCGTCAGACGTAAAAGAGCTCATGGAGCGTGAGAATTTAAATACTATGGCAGAGGTTCAGTCTTATTTTGGTAAGAGAGTAGAGCAAATTATACTTTCAAAGAATAAAAAGATGATGGGTTGGGATGAAATCCTCGAAGGAGGAATAACTCCCACAACCGGATTAATGAGTTGGCGTGGCGTGGAATACGGAATAGAGGCATCTAACTCTGGGCATATGGTTGTAATGAGTCCCACTAATTATGTTTATATAGATTATATGCAGGGAGATATCGCAACAGAACCTCGTGTTTATGCTTCTTTGAGACTAAATCAAACCTACAAGTTTGATCCGATACCGGAGGGAGCAAATGAAGATTATATATTAGGTGGTCAGGCAAATTTATGGACTGAGCAAGTTTATAATATCAGACAAGCTGAATACATGACTTGGCCTCGTGGGTTTGCTGTGGCAGAGTCGCTTTGGTCACCCAAAGCAAATAAGGACTGGGATAACTTCGTAGCAAAAACAGAAAATCATTTCAATCGTTTTGATTATGCGAAAATAAAATACTCACCTGCTATATACGATCCCATTGTTACTGTTACAAAGAAAGGAGAAGATTATTATGTTGCGCTAGACCCTGAGATTAAAGGTTTAGAAATTTACACCAGCTTCGATGCTTCAACGCCCGACAACTTTTATCCTAAATATACAGAACCGCAACTTATTCCAAGAGATGCAGGCATTATGAGGATAATTACTTACCGTGATGATAAACCGATAGGTAGATTAATGTCAATTCAGGTAGATGATTTGAAAAAAAGAGTAAGGTAGAAAATAGGATAATAAATAGTAAATCACTATCTTTGCGCCGCTTTTTTGAAAGCTCCCGTGTGATGGGAAATAAGGAAAGCACTTTATTTTGAGTAACACAAACAATTTTAAAAAATGAAGACATTTGAATTAAAAGGCGAAATCAGAGATGGTTTTGGAAAAAAGGCAGCGAAATCATTTCGTCGTCAGGGGTTAATACCATGCGTGGTATATGGTGGACATGATGGAGAGAATATAAACTTTGTAGTAAAGCAGGGTGATGTGCGTAATCTCATCTACACTCCAGAAGTATTTCTGATTAACCTCGAGCTAGGGGGCAAGAAAATGCAGGCTATTTTAAAAGATGCGCAGTTCCACCCAGTTAAAGATACAGTTCTGCATCTTGATTTTCTACATGTATTTGAAGATGCTCCTGTTATTATTGAGCTACCTGTACGTTTATCAGGATTGGCAGCTGGTGTGAAAGCTGGGGGAAAATTATCTCTCGACTCTCGTAAGTTGAAAGTTAGAGCTTTAGTTGCTAACTTACCAGAAGAACTTGTTATAAACGTAGAGAAACTAAAAATCGGAAAATCTATTCAGGTTGGAGATTTGAAGTTTGATGGACTTGAGTTGCTTAATTCTAAGAATGCTGTTGTTTGTCGCGTACAAGTGACACGTGCAACAAGAAGTGATATGAATGCTGCAGCAATTGAAGAAGGTGATGAAACAGAAGGAGAGGAAACTACAGAAGAGACTACAGAAGAATAGTATTATTGTATGAAATATTTGATAGCGGGATTGGGCAATATCGGACCTGATTATGAGCTACCCCGCCACAATATAGGCTTTATGATATTGGACGCTTTTGCAAAAGCGTCCAATGCTGTTTTTGAGGATAAGCGATATGGCTTTGTATCGCAAATGCGACTTAAAAATAAATCGCTGATCTTGCTCAAACCCTCAACCTTCATGAATCTTAGTGGTAATGCTATCCGTTATTGGATGCAAAAGGAGAAGATTACTAATAATAATCTTTTAGTTGTTGTTGATGACTTGGCTTTACCTTTTGGAACACTTAGGTTAAAATCAAAAGGGAGTGATGCAGGACATAATGGTTTAGGTCATATACAAGGCCTAATAGGGCAGAATTATCCTCGATTGAGATTTGGTATTGGGAATGAATTTCCACGTGGAGCTCAGGTCAATTATGTACTTGAAGAATTCTCTGATGAGGAAAAGCTGAAGTTGCCCGAAAGAATTGAATCTGCAACAGAAATAATATCTAGTTTTTGTCTTGCAGGTATAAATATTACGATGAACCAATACAACAACAAGTAAACTAGTTGTTTGTTTATACTTAGTAATGGAAGAAGTAAGAGTAGATAAATGGTTGTGGGCAGTTAGAATCTTTAAATCACGAACTATTGCAGTTGACGCGTGCAAGAAGAATCGTGTAATGATTGACAATATTTCTATTAAAGCTTCCAGAACTTTAAAAGTAGGAGATGTTGTTCAGGTTAAAAAGCCTCCGGTGGTTTTTTCTTTTAAAGTGCTCAAGTTGGCCGATAAACGTATGGGCGCCAAGCTTGTACCAGAGTTCATGGAGAATGTAACTACACCCGATCAGTATGAGATACTAGAATTAAACAAAATAAGTGGTTTTGTTGGCCGACAAAGAGGAGCTGGCAGGCCTACCAAAAAAGATCGCAGAGATCTTGAGAGCTTTACCGGCAATATAAACTTTGATGATTTTGATTGGGGTGATGATCAATAAATCTTTTTATCAGTTTTATTGTAAACCGGAACAATAGAAATGCTATTTTGTGTAATACAAAAATTAATATCGCCAACTGCTGAGTTATTCACAAGGCGCTGATAATGGTCGCTAGCCTTAAGATACTCGTCTAAGTTGTCTTTAACTCTAAGCCACAGCTCATATGTCATTCTAATTGAGTCTGAATCGAACTTAATATTAGCTTTTTCTAATAGTTTTTCTGCGAAAGCACCTCCGAAAAGTGTATCCTCAATATTTATACGGTTATTCCAGCCTGCACACAATATAACCACCCTTTCAGCACTACTTAAGCACCTATCTACAACCGCGTCAATGTTAGGGAAGGTACCTATTAAAAGTTCCTTAGAATCACTTGCAACATCAATTGCTCTTGTGCCGTTTGTTGTTGTGAAAACAATTTCTTTCTCGCTAACTTTTTCGGGCGAGTAATCGAATGGAGAATTACCAAAGTCTGCAAATTCGCATCTTTTTGTGTTACGTTCGGCTCCTACCAGATACCCTTTAGATTTATATTTTTTTGCTAATTCACTATTTGAGACAGGAATTATAGCAGAAGCACCGTTATTTAACATCATACACATTGTAGCCGAGGCTCTGAAGACATCTACCACAACTACAGTGTCATTTTCAGATTTATAATGTTGATATAATGCTGGAGAAGGACATAGATCAAGTTTCATAGGCTCTTTTTATACAAAAATACTATTTATTTTGATAAATGTTTATCTTTGCAAGTTATAAACCCTGGCTACAAGTGAAGGGGTTAATATGAATTAATGAAACTGAACGGTTACAAGACAATACTAGCATCTAATTCTCCGAGACGCAAAGAGTTGCTTTCGGGACTTGATATTGAATACGAAACAAGAGTTATACCAGATGTTGATGAATCGTATCCCAACACTATTCCACTTGAGGATGTGGCTGATTATCTTGCAAAGAAGAAAGCTTCTGCATATCTGCAACAGTTGGACGATGAAGAGTTACTTATTACTTCAGATACGATTGTTTTGCTGGATAATGTGATTCTGGGCAAACCGGCCACTGAAGAGGAGTCGGCATTAATGCTACGTACTCTTTCTGGTAAAACTCATAAAGTGATTACAGCTGTTTGTCTAACCTCAACAAAAAAGCAGGTGTGCTTTTCTGATACTTCACTAGTTACATTTGGTCAATTGACTGATACAGAAATAGGTTATTATGTGTCTAAATATAAGCCATATGATAAAGCTGGGGCTTATGGTGTGCAAGAGTGGATAGGTTATATGGCAGTGGAAAGAATTGAAGGGTCATACTATAATGTCATGGGACTGCCTGTTTTTAAGTTATACAAAGAGTTAAAAGAGTTTTAATTTACCATATTGCTTAATTCTTTTGTACCCGTGTAGAAGTGTTTATACATTTAAATAAAATGATAGAGAATTATTTTTCATTTATAATTATAAAATAATGCTTACAGTAGAAAAAATTGGAGGCACCTCCATGTCTCAGTTCCAAGATGTATTACAAAATATTATCAAGGGCAATCGTAAAGGTGACGATTTATATAACCGCATTTTTGTGGTATCAGCTTATAATAATGTAACTAACTGGCTGCTTGAGCATAAAAAAACAGGTGAACCAGGTATTTATAACAGATTCCTAGATGGTGAAGACTATAGTATTGCACTCGACTCATTCTGTCAGCGTTTGCTTTTAATTAATGATGGATTTGCTGATTATGGTCTGGATCTTAAAGAAGCGCGTGATTTTATTCGCTTTCGTGTAGATCAGGCCAAGACTTTATTATATAGCCTTGGCAAGGTGTTGGCTTCTGGTTACGTAAATCGCACCGATATACACCTCGCTGCACGTGAAATACTTGCATCCATAGGAGAAGCACATTCTGGTTGGAATTCAGTGAATATTCTTAATAATAACGGCATAAATGCTCGCTTCATAGATTTATGCGGTTTTAACGATAACGAACCACTTACTATTGATGAGCGTATACACAGGGAGTTTAAAGGTATCGATTTTAGTTCTGTATTGTGTATTGTAACTGGCTATACTAAAGGTACGGAGGGTATTATGAGGGCTTTCGACCGTGGTTATAGTGAAGTTACGTTCAGTAAAATAGCTGTGGAGGTTAATGCTGATGAGGCAGTTATCCATAAAGAGTATCATCTGTCAAGTGCCGATCCAAAAATTGTAGGTGTAGAAAACAGTATACCTGTTGGTCATACCAATTATATTATTGCCGATCAGCTTGCTGATATTGGAATGGAGGCCATTCATCCTAAAGCTGCTAAACCACTGGAGCTGGCTGGTATTGATATAAGAATAAAAAACACTTTCGAACCTGAGCATCCCGGAACAATCATTTCGGCAGATTATATTTCACCTGAACCCCGCGTGGAGATTGTTTCAGGATCAAGAAAAGTAATAGCAATTGAGGTGCACGACCCAATGATGGTTGGTGAGGTTGGGTTCGACGGAAGAATTATGAGCTATTTCGTCGATCATGGCGTTAGCTATATATTAAAGTCCACCAATGCAAACTCTATAACCATGGTAGTTTGGGATAACGATAAAAGCAAAGAACTGATAAGTGTAATTAGCGATATCTTCTACCAAGTATCTGCAAAACCTATGGCCATTGTTTGTGTAATGGGCACAAATATTGCTCTACCCGGATTTCTATACAAAGCATCTAAAGCTCTTTATGAAAGGGATATAAATATCGAGAGTTTCGCTCAATCGTTGATGCAAGTAAATATGCAATTTGTTATAAAACGTGAACAATACGAAGAGGCAGTAATTGCACTTAACGATGCTTTATGTAATTAATCTTCATCATAAATATGATATAGGAAATCGTTATAAGGAAATCGAGTAACATGAATATCCTTTACCTTTTTATAGATAAGATCTTTTAGAGAGTCTATATTATCATTTTCTATTGCAGAGATGAATATGCAGTTTTCTTTCATTTTGCTTATCCAACTTTGTTTTAATTCATCTAATGTATAATTCTCTCTTTTTTTAGGGGTTAAATCATCCTCGTCTTTGACTGTGTAGTTAAAGGCATCAATTTTATTAAACACTAAAATTGTAGGCTTTTCGGTATCATCAATTTCAAAAAGAGTTTTCTCTACCACAGCAATTTGCTCTTCAAAAGCAGGGTGAGAGATGTCAACAACATGCAATAGGATATCAGCCTCCCGTACTTCATCAAGCGTCGATTTAAAAGACTCAACTAGGTGAGTGGGTAGCTTCCTAATAAATCCAACAGTATCAGTAAGCAAGAATGGGAGGTTAGAAATTGTCACCTTTCTCACTGTAGTGTCTAATGTTGCAAATAGTTTGTTCTCTGCAAACACTTCACTCTTGCTAAGTAGAGTCATAATGGTTGATTTACCAACATTGGTATAGCCTACAAGTGCCACACGCACAAGTTTGCCTCTGTTCTTTCTTTGAACTGTTTTTTGTTTATCAATATCTTTCAACTGCTGTTTTAATCTTGAAATTTTATCAAGAATAATTCGGCGGTCCGTTTCAAGTTGAGTTTCACCAGGTCCCCTCATAATTGTTCCACCACCACCTCTTTGTCTCTCAAGGTGGGTCCACATCCTAGTTAGCCTTGGCATAAGATACTCATATTGTGCCAACTCTACTTGCACTTTGGCATGAGCTGTTTGTGCCCTCATTGCAAAAATGTCAAGAATAAGACTTGTTCTGTCCATGATTCTAATCTTGAGCACTTTTTCAATATTACGCAGTTGTCTGGCCGATAATTCATCATCAAAGATTACTACACCTACTTCGTTTTCTTCATCATTAATGTATTCCTCAATCTCCTCCAGCTTACCTTTACCAACAAAGGTGGCAGTATTAGGCGAGTCTAGTCGCTGTGTATATCGCTTATTAGGTATAAGTCCCGCTGTTTCAGTAAGAAAAGCAAGTTCATCGAGGTATTCAGCAACCTTCTCTTCATTCTGTTCTGATGTGATAAGTCCCACCAATACAGCGTTTTCGTTTTTTATTTCTTGAGTTATAAAGTCTTTCATATATATTTTAAATTTTACTTGGCGGTATCAGAACCAAAAACCAAAACCGGCCATAAACACAACTTGTGAATAATCTTTTATGAACTGATATTTCAGTTCAAAATTAGCCCTCACTCTATATCCAATGTCATGTTGAAAGCCAAGACCTAAGTTTGCGCCAGGACGATGTTTAACTTTGGATTCCGACGCATTTGCAGCACTTTCATTAGTTGAATCAAAATTCCATTTGGAATAATGGATACCTGCAATAGGATAAAGTGAAGCTGTAATCGAAACAGGAACAATGTAATGCGCATCTGCATCTATCATCCACATATTTTCACCTTTTCGTTCAATAAAATAGGTGAACGAAGGTGCGATTCTAAGATTATTTGTTCTATAATAATGAATATGCATACCCGCACCCAGGCTATTTATCTCTGTAGCATATCCTGCTTGAATTCCTATTCCCATAGTACCTTCAAACTGAGCTAATATTTTGGGTGTTGAGAACGTTAAAAATAGAGCGAGTAGTACAACTGTTTTTTTCATTTAAGTTCTATTAGATAGCAAATTTATGATAAATCTTTATATTATCATACCGCTGCCTAAGCATAAATTGGCGTTGCTATCATAAATAACACCAAACTGACCAGCTGCAATGCCCTGCACAGGTTCATTTGATTGAATTGTATACATATCACCTGTTTTGGTAATATAACCCTTCGTAAATTCAGGAGTATGTCTTATTTTGAATGTTATCTCCTTCTTCTCTTCAAAATCACCCCAAATATCTTTAGTGATAAATTCAAAACCTTTTAAGTCTACAACATCACCATATTGATGCTTAGTGTCGTAGCCTTTAGATACATAGATGATATTTCTATTTATGTCTTTTTTAATAACAAACCATGGGCCACCACTCAATCCTAGCCCTTTTCTCTGACCAATAGTATGAAACCAGTATCCCTGATGCTTTCCTAGAATATTACCAGTTTCTAACTCTACAATTAGGCCTTCTTTTTTGCCTAAGTATCTTTCAATAAATTCATTGTAGTTCACTTTTCCCAAGAAGCATATACCC